>NZ_BCVS01000141.1:0-4814 GCF_001591865.1 Lacticaseibacillus pantheris DSM 15945 = JCM 12539 = NBRC 106106 | reverse complement strand
CAACCTCCACCACCACGCCAGTACGACCAACGGTAGATGTTTACCGTTCCGGGTTCGGCGTCTCAGTACCCGATGGCATCTACATCGGTTGGGTTCCAACTACCCCCGATCACCTAACGATGATCGTAAGTTTTGGTCCGACTTTTCACGTATATACTGATAACCTGACATTAGGGGTTGCGAAAATACCAACAGTTAATGCAGAATAGGCCATGTGTGTGGTCTATTTTTGTACAGAGCGGAGCCCCGCGGTTAAAAGTCAGAGTGTAAGGTACACCGGCCAGAAAGTCGGGTTTTGGCTTTGTGTATGGTGTGACTTACACGGCGACTTTTGCGGGGAGAAGCTCGACTAAGGGAACAGAGCGGAGCATGGCGTTCAGAAACCGTAGTGTAACGTGCTTGGGCGGCGAAGCCCGGTTTTGGCTTCATTGTCCAAGTGGGTTACACGGAGGTTTTTGCCATGTGCAGCTCGACTAGGGAACAGAGCGGAGCCCCGCGGAGTTCCGCCAATTATTGGGGAAACAGAAAGGCTAAGTGTAATGGAACTAAAGGATTTGATTGCGCAGTACCCGGTTGTGGCCGATTTGGCGGCCGAACGGGAGACAATGTGGGTGAACCCGGAATACGGCGACGTCGCCGAGCTGCCGTTGACCAAGGAAGATTTGTTTGACGCGGAGGCACGGTATCACCGCTTTGGCCCGTACATGGCCGTGGCGTTTCCGGAGACCGCTGCTACCGATGGGATTCTCGAATCCCCACTGTACCGCATCCGTGCAATGCAAGAACACGTGACCCAACGTGAGGGTTACGACCTTCCGGGTGATCTGTACCTGAAGGCGGACAACGAGTTGCCTATTTCCGGTTCGATCAAGTCGCGTGGTGGCATTTACGAAGTGTTGAAAATTGCCGAGACTGTAGCGATAGATCACGGGATGCTGGCGTATGCGGATAACTACGCCAAGTTGAATGAACCAGAATTCCGCGAACTGTTTAGTCATTACGGCATTGCCGTGGGTTCAACCGGTAATCTCGGTCTGTCAATCGGGATTGTGGCTGCGCAACTTGGTTTTAACACCACCGTCCACATGTCGCACGATGCTAAGCAGTGGAAGAAGGACAAACTGCGGAGCAAAGGTGTGAACGTGGTGGAGTACGATGGGAGCTTTACCAAGGCCATTAATACTGGCCGTAAGTTGGCTGCGGCTGACCCGTCCGTCTTCTTCATCGACGACGAGGGTAGTACCGACCTTTTCCTCGGGTACGGTGTGGCCGCAATTCGTCTGCAAAAGCAGTTACACGACCAGGGAATTCCCGTGGATGAGGATCACCCCCTGTTTGTTTACCTGCCAGCGGGCGTTGGGGGCTCACCGGGTGGCACCACCTTTGGGCTGAAGACCATCCTGGGGCCGAACGTCCACGCCATCTTTGCCGAACCGACCCACGTTCCATCCGTGGTGCTGGGGATGGCCACGGGTATGAACGAGGATATCTCGGTTTACGATATTGGCCTGGATGGTCTGACCGAAGCCGATGGTTTAGCAGTTGGTCGGCCGTCGCGGCTAGCCGGGCACGTCCTGCGCACCATTTTGCAGGGAATCGCCACGTTTGATGACGACCGCGTGCTGGCCTATACGGCGGAGATGATGGATACCCAGCAGATGCAGCTGGAGCCAAGTGCTACGGCCGGCTTTGCGGCGGTACGGATGGCACAGCCATATTTAGCGAGTCGCTACCCGATGGCGCACGCCAACCACATCGTGTGGGCAACCGGGGGGATGCTGATGCCAGCTAGTGAGCATGAACGCAATTATGCTTTGGGCAAAGCCATCCTGGAACGTAAATAATGGCATAAAAAAATCACTCTCAGTCCAATTGGGCCGAGGGTGATTTTTTATTGGCAATCTAGTAGAACTTGAACTTACTTAGTGGCCAGTACCGCATGACCACAACGGATTGAATTTGGCTCCGCTTGAGGAAGCCGAATGCCCGCCCGTCGTGAGAAATAATCCGGTTATCACCCATGACGAAGTATTCGCCCTTGGGTACCGTTGACCGGTGAGTGCTCTTCAGCGTTTTCAAGGTGAAGTCGTAGGTGAACTTGACCTTGCTGGCGTCCAAACCCTCTTGCTGGGCAATAGTTTTGATTTCCTTTTGCATAAACTTCTTATTGAGGTACGGCTGTTTGACCAACTTGCCGTTGATGTAGAGGTGGTCGTTTTTACTTTGGACCGTGTCTCCAGGCATACCGATAACCCGTTTTATGTACAGTTCGGGTTTGCCGGTTTTGCTGTCGGTAGCGTCCGGCGCGTAAACGACCACGATGTCGTTCCGCTTGATTTGCTTGTGCCGCAATGAAATGAGGCGGTCGTCTTGTTGCAGCCCTGGTTCCATGGATGCACCCTGGACTTCATCTTTGCTAATAACATAGGTCATCAATAGCTGGGTGATGATAAAAACTGCCGCAAAGAGCACGACTAGCTCTAGTACCCAGCGCCAGGTGCTCCCACTCTTATTTTCCGTAGGTTCCAAGATTCTAGCCTCCACTCGTTTGATACCTAATTTTAGCATACTATAACGATAGAAAATGTTTTTTGGTCGGTTAAGAGTGACGCAAAGGAGCACAAAAAGGATAGGCGTGTGTGCGGGTGAACTGGACGGATAAATTGACGCACCAGGTGGACTGTGGTAGCGTGAATCGTTGAGTTGAACGGTGGGCGCAGCATAATGCGCCCCTTTTATATAGAAAAAAGAGGGTCTGACAGGTGAGTATTCTAACGGTAACGGGACTATCCCAGCAGTTTGTAGACAAGCAATTGTATACGGACGCGAACTTTCAGGTTAATAAGGAGGACCACCTGGGCGTGGTCGGTCAAAACGGGGCCGGTAAGAGTACGCTGATTAAGATTCTCACGGGTCAGGTGACGCCAGACGACGGTAAGATTGTTTGGCAGAAGCACCTAAATGTGGGCTATCTGGACCAGTACGCGAATTTGGCTCCCGGCCAGACCATCATGGCCTTTTTGCAAACCGCATTTGCAGAACTCTACGCCAAAGCGGACAAGGTGAACGCAATTTATGCTGACTATGCCACTAATCCGGATGATGAGTTGCTGGCTAAGGCGGGCACGCTACAACAAGAGTTGGAGGCAGCCGACTTCTATAACCTTGATACCAGGATTGAGACCGTAGCGAGTGGTCTCGGGCTCACGGCCATCGGGTTGGATCACCCAGTGGACCAACTGTCTGGGGGGCAGCGGTCGAAGATTATTTTGGCGAAGCTACTATTGGAAGAGCCAGACATGCTTTTACTGGACGAACCGACTAATTACCTCGATAAATCGCATATTGAATGGTTAGCCGATTGGTTGCAGGAGTTCGAGGGCGCCTTTATCGTTATCTCCCATGACTTTGATTTTTTGGAGCAGGTCACCAACGCGATATTGGATATTGAGTTTGCGACCATCACGAAGTATACGGGGAGTCTGCACCAGGCCATGCGGCAGAAGGAAGCCAATAAGGAAACTTATATGAAGGCTTTTAACAAGCAGCAGGCGCAGATTCAGAAGACGGAGGCGTACATCCGTAAATTTAAGGCCGGTAGTCGTAGTAAGTCGGCTAAGAGCCGGGAGAAGCAGTTGTCGCATATGGAGCGGTTGACGCCACCAGGTAACCGCGCGAAGGCCAAATTTGCTTTTCCCTTCATTGAACAGAACAGCCAGGTGCTGCTGGACGTGACCGATTTGAGTGTGGGCTACGATCAGCCGCTGCTGCAGCCGATGAACTTTACTTTGAGTCACGATGAAGTGATGGCATTGGAAGGATTTAACGGTGTGGGGAAGTCTACCTTACTGAAGACAATACTCGGCAAGCTGCCGGCACTGGGCGGCACGGTCGATATTGCTCAAAACGTGATGGTGGGCTACTTTGAACAGGAACTGCGTTGGGATGTGCCCAAGCAGACACCACTGCAGTTCATGATGAGTAAGTACCCAGCAGCCACTCAACGCACGCTGCGGCAAGTGCTGAGCCGAACAGCGTTAACGCGTGAAGACGTGGATAAGCCGTTGACGTTACTTTCTGGTGGGGAACAGTCCAAGGTGAAGATTGCGGACCTGATGATGCAGACAACCAACATGCTCATCATGGATGAACCGACCAACCATTTAGATGATGATACCAAAGCGGCGTTGCGGCGTGCGCTCATTGAATATCCGGGTGCCGTAATCTTGGTCTCTCACGAAGAGGGCTTTTACGATGACTCGTGGGTAGACCGGCGCGTCAACATTGCGGACTTAAGGGTCGATTAGTCCGGGTTTGTTGCTAGTAGTAGTAGTGGGGTGTACGTTAGGCGAAATTAATCGCTTGACGCACGCCCCGTTTGTTTTTATTGGGTTGGGATATGATTGCGCTGATACGGTGGCTAGAAGGCGTGGTGGTCGCGACTGCGCGATGCCCCTAGTGTCGATTCATGCAACCGCAAATGGTAAATGCTGTTGTTTTACAGAAAGTTGTTGACGTGAGGCCCCATTTTAGAGATAATAGTTTTCGTGCTCTTCGAGAGACAGCCCTTAAGGGACGCGGATTGGTAACTTTTATTTGTTGAAAGAGTTATCGTTACCCGCTAAAGAAAATTTCATTTTTTCTCCGAAAGTTCTGGACTTGGTTAGCACAAATTGATATACTAATTAAGTTGTGTCGGAGCGGTAACGCATTACTCGCCGCGAAGTTCAACAAGGTTATGAAAAAAGTTGTTGACATTGATTGTCAATGGCAGTATGATATAAAAGTTGTCCGGTTGAGAAATCAACCGTTCA
>NZ_BCVS01000140.1:0-4920 GCF_001591865.1 Lacticaseibacillus pantheris DSM 15945 = JCM 12539 = NBRC 106106 | reverse complement strand
GTGCGTTCCCTAACAGCGGTCACCGTTCCGGGTCCAGTCGTCTCCGCACCCCACGGCACCCCCAACCGGCCATAACCACACTTGCAAACGAATTTACAAATGATTTGTTCGACTATAACTATCATCATGACACGATTGTAATTGAAGCCGGTATCTTTGCCTGACGGCTTGACTTTTTGCCATGATTCGGTAAACTTAATGAGTTACTAAAACACAATGAGGTGAACGAAATGCGGAACAACATTTTACTCGCATGCGCCGAAACCGGCGAACGTATCTACCTGACTTCCAAGAATAAGCGCAACACACCAGAAAAACTGCAGCTGAAGAAGTACTCTCCAAAGCTGCGTAAGCGCGTGGTTTTCACCGAAGTTAAGTAATTGATACCACTAATAAAAGCCGCCTGGGGAAATTTTCTCTGGATGGCTTTTTGTTTGGACATTTAATTACATTTGTTGATTGATGTTGGTACCGTTTGCGAAAATACCCCAAGAAGTACTGAAAGAATGGTATAATGACGGTAAATAGCGACATGGAGGGATTTACAATGACCACGCAGGCAGAATATACGGAGTTATACCAAAAGCGGTTAGCCATGATTGAGGACAATCCGCAGTACACGGTATTGGCGAGCATGAACCAGCCCATGACTGATGGCGACGAGCGTGTAACCCAGTATATCGTGTACACCGACATCAAGCGTGACGACCAGAAGCGTAAGACGGCATCCATCTTTGTTTACACTCCGTACAAAAATGTTGATAAGTACGGTCATTCCAAGGCTGACTACCAGTCGCAATTACTATTTGAACTGAATATTTGGGACCATGCGGTTCACATCACCGTGTTGGAGACGCTGGGCAGTGAAAGCCGGCTAGCCTTCTTTGATTACCAGAACCTCGGCCTTGCTCAGTTGGCGGTCACGGCACTGTTGAACCTCATCAAGAAGTACGACGTCCAGGAGGTTGACGGTAACATTAGTTCGTTCGACCGTGATAAGTTTGAGAAAATTACGCACATATTCGATAAGTTCGGTTTCACCGTGACCACAATGGATGCGGAGCACGGAATCGGCAAAATTTTCAAGGCCGTGCAGTCGGATTAGGTTGGGATATCCATTAAAATAGCGTTCAGCTGAGTTACGTGACTCGGCTGAACGCTATTTTGATGCTGTGGGCCTGTGGCAGGTGCCAGTAATCCACGCTAGATGATCTGGTGTGATGTAAAGGGAATGCCCAGCTTGTTAAACATCAGCTCCTCGACGGTGATGAAGAGGCGGTAAAAGTCGGATCCGCTGACATCCGTGGCCCACACGAACACGCGCTGTGGGTCGGATGCTTCCGCCTGGAACAATTTGGCGTCGTCCACACCAGTGATGATGAGGTCGGCCGGCTGGTCGGATTCTGTTTCAGGCATGATGTGGACAAAACTCATGTTGCCAATGAAGGTGGCTAGACGCCGGCTGTTAAAGTCGTTGTTTGTCACCAGTATGCGGCAGTTAACCATTTGTTCCCACTCAAAGTCGGTCAGGTGGGGCGCCAGGAGGTAGCATAGTTCTTCACATATTTGCTGACAGGCCGTGACGCTATATTGTTGGTCGAGTCCGAGCTGCAACATGATGGTTGGTTGGGCCGCGACGAGTGTTTTGTAGATGTTACTGTGGGTGTACAGCTCGCTTTCGGGGTCGTTCATGCCCATGATGGTTGGAAAGTTTGGCCCACCAACAATGTTAGCTAGTGCGACCCTAATAAAATTAGTCACGAGCACGGGATCGTCTTTTACAGTGAGCGTGGCCCCGTTACGGCGGTGATTTTCTAGGCAATCAACTAGAGCGTCCACGTAACGGTGGATAACGTTGTCGTTACCCATGATGGTATCGTACAGGGGAGCCCAAGCGTGGTGGTCATGCGTAAAGTTGAACTCGATGGCCCTTTGAAAGGCCAAAAACTGGTTTTCGCGCGCTAATTCACTGCGCGACAGTCGGGGATACCATTGTTGGTTAATCGGAGCGGTGACCAACTCGCTATGATTCCAAAGGTGTTCCCACGTAGGCATGGGGCCTAGGGTGTGCCCGTGTGCGATTCTTAAATCGGCAACGGCCAGCATTAATAGGTTGCGCAGTCGGTCAATGGTATTCATACCGACTTGAGGAAGTTGGGCGTACCGCTCAGCAATCCGGTTTTGAGGGACGGTGGTAAATGGCCATTCAACGCCACGAAAACAAAGCCAGTAAAAAATATAGAGGAACTGACGGATGTTTTGTTCACTACCGCTGAATCCGGGCCTGCTAAAAGATAGTTTGATACCATGTAGCTCCAGCATGGTGCGCAAAGGTGTGGTTTTTCGGGCTAAGGTGGACCGTGAGATGAAGTGATCCTGGCAGAAACGGTCGGTATTGGCCGAGCGACTTTGTATGATGTAGTCCAGGTACTGGAACTGAATTGATTCCTGCAGCAAGAACAGCCGGTATTGGTCAATGGTTACGGGTAAAAAATCCCCCGCCAGTACGTTCTTCTTCACTGTGGGACCGGAGCGCCCGGTGATTGTTTCAATGTCATTGAGTAATTCTTGGAATACGTTGTAGCTCTGTTGATACGATATATGTAGGTGGTTACCTAGGTCGGTGATGGTAAAGCCAGACTCGTCCATGGACTTGAGCACGCGGAACATGCGTAATTTTTGAATGTCTGCGTTTTCTAGAAAGACCTCTTCGAACAGCATGACTAAACTCCCTCCATGGGCCATTTGGTATTGCAATTATACAACGGTCATTATATCAGAAAAAACGTGTAGATGTTATCTGTACGGATGCCTGGTGGCTCGTGCTAGGCCGATCTTATGGTGGAAATGTAGTTGCATTAAATAGTTATGGTGTTTGTAATGCGGTAGGACTTACCCATATTGAGGGGATGGGTTGGGGCCGTGTTAGTGGTGCTAACGATGAGGCGCGCGTTTGGCGCATGAACGATGGAAGGTGGGGGCTCGACTTTGTCTAGTTCAGGTTGTAGCTATTTACGATTGGGCACTTGTATTGCAATTGGGATTGCGGTATTTTAACAGTAAGAGTTAAACACGTTATTAAGCGCATATAGGCGATTAAGAGAGCGGGCGGTTGGTGCAAAGCCCGTATCGCTAAGTCCAGCGTGATAGTGGGTGGTGAGAGCCACACGGAGACGGCCGTTACCCGTAAAGAGTGCACCAGGCATAATGGTTGGTGAACATGGGTGGTACCGCGGAAAAGGAGCCTTTCGTCCCAATTGACGGAGGGCTTTTTGTGTACAAAATTTGCGGTTAGTCTTGGCTGGCCGGAAGGTAAACTTCTATATAATGTCAGTATTTGTAGTGATTGGATACGTAAATGGAGGAAAGACATGCTAGATATCAAATTATTACGGCAAAAGACGGACTGGGCTAAGTCCGAGTTAGCTAAGCGGGGAATTAAGCCTGAGGAAATCGACGAGCTGCTGGGGTATGATGAGCAGCGTCGTGCGGCGTTGACCAAAGTTGAAGAGCTGAAGGCGGAACGTAACCGGGTTTCCGGTGCCATTGCACAAATGAAACGTGCTCACGAAGACGCCAGTGAACAAATTACCGCAATGCGGAATGTGGGTCAGGAAATTGGGGAGCAGGACAAGGCTGTCGCTGAGCTGGAAGAAAAGGCCAACTATATTCTTGTACGGTTGCCTAACATCCCTGATGACTCGGCTCCGGCTAGTTTGAATGAGGATGATGCCCGCGAGGAACGTAAGTGGGGGCAGATTCGCGACTTTGGCTTTACCCCTAAGCCGCATTGGGAAGTGGGCGAAAATCTCGGCATTCTAGATTTTGAAAATGCGGCCAAGGTTTCTGGCAGTCGCTTTGTATACTATCGGGGTGCTGGTGCGCGCTTGGAACGGGCAGTGTACAACTTCTTCTTGGATGAACACTATAAGGAAGGCTATACGGAGGTGCTACCACCGTACCTGGTTAACGACGACTCGATGTTCGGCACTGGTCAATTTCCTAAGTTTGTGGGTGACAGTTACACAGTCACAAACGAGGACAGTGATTTAACACTCATCCCAACGGCGGAAGTACCATTGGTTAACTATTACCGCGATACGGTAGTTGATGCAGAGCAGTTGCCGATTAATGTAACGGCGCTTTCGCCGGCCTTTCGTTCTGAAGCGGGAAGTGCGGGCCGCGATACACGAGGCCTGATCCGGATGCACCAGTTCAATAAGGTCGAGATGGTTAAAGTAACGAAGCCGGAAGATTCCTGGCAAGAATTGGAAAACTTGACGCATGACGCCGAGGACTTGTTGCAAAAGTTAAATTTGCCATACCACGTAATTACGCTGGCCACGGGGGATGCTAGTTTTACTTCCGCCAAGACCTACGATATTGAGGTATGGATTCCCGCACAAGATACGTACAGGGAGATTTCTAGCTGCAGTAACTGTACTGACTTCCAGGCCCGGCGTGCCCACATTCGTTACCGCGACGATAACGGTAAGTTACAATTAGTGCACACATTAAATGGGTCCGGCTTGGCCGTCGGGCGTACGGTAGCTGCCATTTTGGAAAATTATCAGAATGAGGATGGTACCGTGACGGTGCCTGATGTCTTGGTACCGTACATGGCAGGACAAACAATAATTGGCAAAGAGAAATAGAACACGTGTATTTATGCAGATAATCGAATGATTATCTGCTTTCTTTTACTCTCGTTCGTATTTGAATAAAAGTTCAAATAAGTCGCACAGAGTGCTTGACGCTGGCCGTGGTGGCTGGTAAGATATTTTATGTTGTTCAGGGCGAACAGCTAAAGCCACGCCCGAGCAACGAATGCTCATCTCGTTAATGCAAAACATCGAATAATCATTCGAAAAAATGTATTGACACTGACAACGACGGATGCTAAGATATCTAAGTTGCCTC
>NZ_BCVS01000139.1:0-5010 GCF_001591865.1 Lacticaseibacillus pantheris DSM 15945 = JCM 12539 = NBRC 106106 | reverse complement strand
GGAGCGCCCCACGAAAGCCGCAGCTCACCGGCCCGACCGACGCCGCCAACCGGGACTAACCAACGCAAATTGGCCAATATTTTGTACGGGCATGACACCAACCGCAAATTCTGGTACACTATTAAAGTTTGCGAATCATTACATAAGATATTAACTATTTACTTAACGACTCCAAGGAGGATTTTCTTGTGACATATGCATTAGGAACGCGCCTGATTGCCGAATTCATTGGTACGGCAATCATGGTGATTTTGGGCAACGGCTCGGTAGCCAACGTGGATCTCAAAGGTACCAAGGGGAACGGCTCCGATTGGCTCGTCATCGCCTTTGGTTACGGCTGCGGGGTCATGATCCCCGCGTTGCTGTTCGGTTCCATCTCCGGGAACCACATCAACCCAGCGTTTACGATTGGCTTGGCCGTAGCCGGACTCTTCAGTTGGAGTGAAGTGCTCCCCTACATTTTGGTGCAATTCGCCGGTGCCATCGTGGGCCAGCTGATAGTCGTGGCGGCGTACAAGCCCCACTACGACATGACCACCAACCCACAGCACATCCTGGGCACGTTTAGCACCATCAGTGCCAGCAAGAGCAAGCTCAACGGCTTTGTCAACGAGTTTGTGGGGTCGTTCATCCTGTTCTTCGGCGCGCTGGGAATTACCAAGGCGCCGTTCTTCCAGAACAACCTGGGTACCGCCCACCTCGCACTGGGCTTCCTCGTGTTAACGCTGGTTGCTAGTGTCGGCGGTCCCACCGGCCCCGCTTTGAATCCGGCCCGTGACCTCGGTCCCCGCATCGTGCATGCCCTTCTGCCCCTGAAGCACAAAGGCAGTTCCGACTGGGGCTACTCATGGGTACCAGTGCTGGCACCAACTTTGGCCAGCATCTGTGCCATTCTTCTGTACAAAGGCGTATTTATGAAGTAATACACCCCACATAAAAACCTGGTAGCGTAATTGCTACCAGGTTTTTGTATACATAGTATCATTCCGACCCAACGGGAAACGTGCGTGTGAGCTTCGGTATCAGTCCGCGCGTCCGGGTGCCGTATTCTACCCGGCGCCCATCATCATCAACCGTGACCACCGCGTACATCCCCCCCAGCGGTGCCAGGTCGCCACGTGGTTGGCTAATACTGCCGGGATTAACCACCAGAACATTCTGATGGACCTCGGCCAACGCGACGTGGGTATGACCGTACAAAATGATATCCGCCCCGGCAGCCACCCCGGCGGCGACCAACTCATCCCGCCGCCAACCGACGGCATATTTGTGCCCATGGGCCATAAATGCCGTGTGCGCCCCCACGGGAACCGTTAGCGTCATCGGAAAGCCTGGATCAAAATCCATGTTGCCCTGAACAGCGCGCCAAGTATCAAAGACCGGATCACTCGCCCGGAGTTCCGAATCACCACAGTAAAAGTAGCCGTCCATGTGCGGATATTCCGTTAGTAACTCCTGCAACACCAGCGCATCACCGTGCGTATCACTTGCCACCAGAATTTTCACTATTCTTCCTCCAGGTCTTCGTTCATCCGCGGGTCACTACCATTGTTGGTCCGCTCTTTAGCATCCGGCATGCCAAAACGCTCCGGCTGGGCATCCATCAACTTGGCTAACTCACGCAGCGCGTTTCCGCGATGACTAAAACGGTTCTTCTCGGCGGGAGACATTTCCGCCATGGTTTGCCCCTGCTCGGGAATGTAGAAAAACGGGTCGTAACCAAAGCCGTTATCCCCCGCTGGAATCACGGTGATGCGGCCATTAACTTCCCCATCAACCTCCACGTCGTCGTGGGGTCGTTCTGGGTCCACCCAGACTAACGTGGTGTGGAAATGGGCCGTCCGGCGCTCAGTTGGCACCCCGGCGAGGTTCGCAAGCATCTTTGCATTGTTAGCGGCGTCGTTGTGGTCACCGGCATACCGCGCAGACAGCACACCCGGCGCGCCATCGAGGGCATCCACCATCAGGCCGGAGTCGTCCGCAATAACGGGTAACCCCAGCGCCTCGCTGTACCCGTGTGCCTTTAACCGGGCGTTTTCAAGGAAGGTGGTGCCGGTCTCGTTAACGGTATGCAAATCATCAAAATCCGCCAAACTACGAACCGTGATACCGCGGGGAGCAAAGAAATCAACGAACTCGCGCACCTTACCCGGATTCTTCGAGGCGACGACCAGCGTCTTTGACTGCCCGGACTCGGGAGTTTTGTCCACCGCCCCATTGAGCTCGGCATCCGGAACAAAGTGGTCCGGTTGGCCCTCAATATTCACGTGTTGCGCGTGCAGGTCATCCAGTCCGAGCCAATCGCTAGCAATGTCGGCAAACATGGTCGGGCTGGCCGTCGTGTAAAAGCTACGGTCGCCATCGTGATCGCCGCGGTTAGCCAACCCTAAATAATCGAGCACGGTGGCCAATTCCACCACCGTTTCCCGACCAGGATCAATGAGGGTCACGTCGTCGCCCAAAGCCGCCTGGATAAACGGCCGCAGTAGCGGGTAATGCGTGCACCCCATAATGACAGTATCGGGATGTTCTGCGGCCAACGGTGCCAAGGTATCTGCGACCACGCGGCGCGCTAGGTCGGACTTGTACTCGTTGCTTTCAACCAAAGAAACAAACTTGGGGGCCGCCATACTGTGCACGGTCAACGCCGAATTTTGTTGGTGAATAGCCGCATCGTACGCGCCGCTGGCTACGGTACCCTCGGTGGCCACCACGCCGATACGTCCGGCAGTTGTCACCTTCACGGCCGCACGGGCCCCCGGCACAATCACACCAATAACGGGAATATCGAGCTGTGCCTGTACGTCACGCCAGGCTGCGGCCGTGGCGGTGTTGCACGCAATGACCAGCGCCTTGATGTGCTGTGCCCGCAGATAATTCACCATTTGCCAGGTGAAGGACCGCACCTGGGCGGCCGGACGGGGCCCGTAAGGCAGGCGCGCCTGATCGCCCAAAAACATGACGTTTTCGTGGGGTAACTGCCGTAGGGCCTCACGGACCACGGTCAGGCCACCCACGCCAGAATCAATGAAACCAATTGGTGCCGTTGCATCCATCATCTTTGCCACCTTCGCTAAATGAATTCTCACTACTACCATTGTTGCCCGCCACCACCAGAAATTCAACCGTTAACCGACCCGCTTAATGTTAAAAATACGATTACGGACTACTGCTTTTACGGCGGCAGTTCGGTATACTGGGGTAGATAAACGAGGAGGATCCACAATGGCTGACGCACAATACTTAGAATTACTTCAAAATGCCGATCAACAACTCTTGGCGGGCGAGATCTTGTTGCGGGACGTAATGCTCCCGGAACTTTTGGGAGAACGCGCCGACGGTATTTTATACTTTGCCGGTCGGAGCCTGGCGGCACACCTCAACGTGCCGGAGGAACAAATCAGCACCACCTTTGCATCGATGGGGTTCGGCGAGTTGAAACCCGATAAGATTAAGACAAAGTTGCGTACATACACACTCGGCGGGCCGGTGGTCAGTCAGCGCCTCAGCCTGCGCGGCAACACGGCCGACTTCCGTTTAGAGGCGGGCTTCCTGGCCCAATTATTGCAACAGGCGTTGGGCCACACTGTGGAGGGCGCCAGTGAGAACCACCGCGACAACGTGACGTTGACACTGAGCATTGACCCCGGTGAGGAGCAGCCCTTCTATAACGATTTATCAACTAGGAAGTCTTAATTGTAAACCTGGATGAGGAGTGGGGCAAGGCAGAGAGCGGAGAAGGCAGCTTTCACATGCACACCCTTGGCGGAGCAACACGACATTCCCGGTCCACTATACTACTAATAAATCAGCAACCGAACGCTTAATTCACCTCCAAAAATTCAACTACCGGGTATTTGGGTGCATTCTTCAAGCAATTTTTCCTAATTCAACCCAACGCAAAAACGCCCACACGTCAATTACTCTGTGTGAACGCTCAAATCAAGTAATACTTACTCTGTTAGCCTAGTTTCTATCAGTCAAATGCACAACACCATCAATCTGTACACTACTGATCGTATACCCCGCCACTTATGGGCATCCCATGACTAACTGAATGGCAATAGCAGCAACCTATTACTACTAAATAACGATTCTTAAGTGTGTTCTCAATGTAAGTTTGCATTTTAAAGGTTACAAATTATGCGTGCAAAAAGCATCCCCTAAAGGATGCTTTTTGCACGCATATTAACTTTACTACGCGGTGTACTTCTTCAAAATATCTGACAACTGGTCGCCAGTGTGGTAACCCGTGATCCGTTCAACCACTTCGCCGTCCTTCTTGACCAGCAAAGTAGGAATGGCCATAATACCGAATTCCTTTGGTGTATCTGGATTTGCATCCACATCCATCTTGGTGAACTTAACGTCCGGCATTTCTGGTTCCAGCTTCTCAATCACCGGTGACTGCATCCGACAAGGGCCACACCAAGTTGCCCAGAAGTCGGTTAGAGTAACACCCGTACCAGTTTCGGTAGTAAAGTTATCGTCAGTAATTGCCTTAACCATGCTATCACACTCCTCTTACCTTTTGTAAGCTAATTATATGCGTCTACACCAACATTGTAAAGTGATGGGTGGTGCTTGGGGATAATTTTATTGTAGCAGGGCAGAGCGGGGCGTGCTGGGAGGAATTTATCAAAGCCCCTAGCGAGGAGGTATACGTTACTACCAATGAAAGGCCAAGTGTGGGCCTTTCCGCGTCACATTGCCGGGCTAATGCCACCTCGCTCCCTCGGTACCTGTGATTATGGAAACGAGCTGCGCAGGCCAGAAGACGCCGCATAAGCAACTCTAACCAAAAGGCCAAAACCGGGCCTTTCCGCGTTACATTAGCGGGTTAATGCCACCTCGCTCCCCCGTTACCTGTGCTTATGGAAACGAGCTGCGCCCCGCAGAAACTTGCGCGTAACCCGCTACGGCAATGAAGCCAAACCCGGGCTTGACGTTACATTAGCGGGCTAATGCCACCTCGCTCCCTCGGTACCTGTGCTTATGGAAACGAGCTGC
>NZ_BCVS01000138.1:0-5143 GCF_001591865.1 Lacticaseibacillus pantheris DSM 15945 = JCM 12539 = NBRC 106106 | reverse complement strand
GCGTGAGGCTAGTAGCCGCCGCGGGCACACCCCCAATCACCGGAACCAGGCTGGCAACGCAGACCGGCGCCAGTGCACAGAAAAAGGCCAGCTCCCCACAATGGAGAGCTGGCCCGTACGGTCAACGCCGTTATAGTACGACGTTGCCGCTGAATTGACTGTTGTATAGGTCGGCGTAGAAACCATTCTTCGCCATTAAGGCGTCATGGTTACCCGTCTCGACGATGGAGCCGTGGTTCATCACGATGATATTGTCGGCATCGCGAATCGTCGACAACCGGTGTGCCACCACAAAGCTGGTCCGGTTCTTCAGCAAACGCTCCATGGCGTGCTGAATGTGCATCTCAGTCCGCGTATCCACGGAACTAGTGGCCTCATCCAAAATCAGGATTTCCGGATCCGCCACGAACGCCCGGGCAATCGTCAGTAACTGCCGCTGCCCCTGACTCAAGTTCGACGCCTCTTCGTTCAGCACCGTCTTGTAACCGTCAGGTAGCTGGCGTACAAACGAGTCCACGTGGGCCGCTTTGGCCGCGTTCAGAATCTGCTCGTCGGTCGCGTCCTCACGCCCGTACTTCAGGTTGTCCCAAATCGTCCCGGTGAAGAGCCACGTATCCTGGAGCACCATTGCAAAGTGGCTACGTAATTCTTCACGGGTCATATCCCGTGTGTCTTTGCCCCACAGACGGATAGAGCCACCCGTAACGTCGTAGAACCGCTCCAGCATGTTGATCACGGTCGTCTTCCCGGCACCGGTCGGCCCCACAATCGCGACCATCTGTCCGGACTGCACGTCCAGGTTGTAGTCGTCCATCAGCGTTTCGGCCCCAGGATAACCAAACTTCACGTGGTCCAACTTGATAATTTCGTCGGTCTTGGCCTCCGCTGGCAAGCCGGACGGTTCGTTCTTCATTTCGGGTTCGTCCAACACTTCAAAGATACGTTCGGCTGACGCGATGGTCGACTGAATCGTGTTCGAGAGGTTGGCCAACTGCGATATCGGCTGTGCAAACTGCTGGGTGTACTGCAGAAAGGCCTGCACGTTACCCAAAGTTACGGTCCCGTTAGCAACCTGCACACCACCAACGACGGCAACAAAGACGTAACCGATGTTGTTCATGAAGGTCATCAGCGGCATCATGATCCCGGACACGAACTGCGCCTTCCAGGCAGCCTGGTAGTACCGCTCGTTTTCTTCCTCAAACTGCTTCACCATGACTTCTTCACGGTTGAAACTCTTGACGATCACTTGGCCGCCATAAGTTTCTTCAACCTGGTTGTTAATTAATCCCAGTGACTTCTGCTGGGCGGCAAAGAAGCGTTGGGACTTCGGTGCCACAATCCCGATGGCCGCAATGGACAACGGAATTGTAATTAGCGCAATCAGCGTTAACTGCCAGGAAATGGTCAGCATCATCCACAACGTCCCGATGAACGTCATGGTTGACGTCACCATCTGGGTCAAACTTTGCTGCAGAGTGCTGGCGATGTTGTCCATATCGTTAACGGCACGGGACATAATGTCACCATTGTTGTTCGCGTCGTAGTAGTGGACTGGCACCTTCTTCATCTTAAGCTTGAAGTCGCGACGGAGATCGTAAACCGTCCGCTGGCTAACCCGCGTCATGATGAACTGCTGCAAGAAACTAAAGAGCGCGCTGGCCAGGTACATGATAATGACCGTGGCCACGATGGTTTGAATCTTATCCCAGTTAATGGGGTACGTACTAATGTGGATACCGGCCTTTTGTTCCGACTGGCCCTTCATCACACCTTTGAAAATCTCGGTGGTAGCCTTACCCAAAATCTTTGGCGTCCGAATTTGGAAGTACACGGAAGCGATGGCCATGATGAGCACAAAGATGACTGCGGCCAGCCGACTCTTCATGTAGCCGAGCAAACGGGCGGTCGTCCGCCAAAAGTTCTTCGGCTTCTCGACGACGCCAGGGCCGGACATGGGGCCATGACCGCGGCTAGGGGTACTACTTGGTTTTGTTTCAGCCATTACGCTTTATCCCCTTCCCGAATCTGTGAGCTAACAATTTCTTGGTAAGTTTCGTTGTTGGCCTTCAACTCATCGTGCGTACCGATACCGACAACCTTACCTTCATCCAATACCACAATCTGGTCGGCGTCAGCCACCGTGGAAACACGCTGACCCACAATCACAACGACCTTGGAGCTAATCGCCGGGTCGTCCTTAAGGGCCTGACGCAGGTTGGCATCAGTCTTGAAGTCCAGTGCGGAGAACGAGTCGTCAAAGACGTAGATGGACGCTGGCTTCACCAGTGCACGGGCAATTGCCAAACGTTGGCGCTGACCACCAGAGAAGTTGGCCCCACCCTGTTCGACCATGTAGTCCAGGCCTTCTGGTTCTTCCTCAATGAAGTCACGCGACTGCGCGATCTCCAGTGCGTGCCAAATCTCATCATCGGTGGCATCGGCGTTACCCCAGCGCATGTTTTCGCGGACCGTACCGGCAAATAGCACGGCTTTCTGCGGGACAAAGGCAACCTCTTTGTGCAATGCCTTCAAGTCGGCGTCCTTCACGTCAATGCCGTTAACGCGCACGGAACCCTTCTCGGCGTCGTAGAACCGCGGAATCAGGTTAACCAGCGTAGTTTTACCCGAACCGGTCCCACCAATAATGGCGAGCGTTTGGCCGGCGTGCATATCAAAGTTGGCCCCAACTAGCGCTGGCTGCTCGGCGTGGCGGTAACGGAACTCAACGTCGTCAAACTGTAGTTCTGGCGTAGTGCCGTCGAAGTTCTGCGCGTCAGCTTTGGATTCAATCGGCGAATCCTGGTTCATCACCTCGTTAATCCGGACCGCAGAGGCCTGGGCACGGGGTACGAACACGAAAATCATCGCCAACATCATGAAGCTCATCAGAATCTGCATCGCGTAAGTCATGAAGGCAATCATGTTACCAGTATTCGTGGCCTGGGCGGCGATCAGGTGACCACCCCACCAAACGATACCGACGTTAGTACCACTAATAACCAGGGTCATCACGGGCACCATCAGCGCCATAATGGAGAAGACCTTCACGGCGTTGTTGGTGTAATCCTTGTTCACGCCCTCAAAGCGGTCCTGTTCAAACTGGTCCTGCCGGAACGCACGGATAACACGCACACCGGTCAGACCTTCACGGAAGACCAGGTTGATGTTATCGGTTTTTTGTTGCATTTTACGGAACAACGGCACCGCAAAGTACATAATCAAGCCGATGAACACGATCATAATCGGAATCACAATCAGGAAAATCTGCGTTAACGTGTGGTCCTTCTGGTAGGCCAGGAAGCTGGCCCCAATCAGCATGATTGGCGCCATGATCATCATCCGCAAGAACATGATGGCCACGTTCTGAATCTGCACCACGTCGTTCGTGGTCCGCGTAATCAGGGAACTTGTCCCCACGGTGTCCATTTCGTCGTGGGAGTAGTTAATTACTTTGCGGTAAATGTCCTTCCGAATGTTGGCACCGAGACGCTGGGATGCGCGGGCGGCCAGGAAGACGTTCATCACGGCAGCGAGAACGCTAATCAACGCGAAGATGGCCATCTCGCCACCTTTACGCCAAATGTAGTTAATATCCCCAGTTTCGACGCCGTTATTCACGATGTCTGACGTTAAGTTGGGGAGGTACAGGTTGCTGACAACCTGGATGGCCATAAACAGCACTGCACCAATAACGGCCCAGTACGATATGCGGCCTTTTGCTAATTTAAGCATGCGTATCCTCCTTCAGTAACACACCGTTTTGTAACCAGTCGAGTAGCCACGCCATCCGCTTTTTCACGTCGGCGACGGTGTCCGGCTGCTCGCCGTCAAGATGATTGTAATGGTAACCCAGTGACTGAGCGAAGCCGCCCATCACGGTGCGGAACAACAATTGCTTCTGCGGGGTGGTGTTAATCTTGAGCCCCGCAAAGTCGATGTGCTCCTCCAAATAATGCTTAGCGTCTGTTGGGCGATGTACCGCCTCACCAAACGCCGAATGGCTGGCCGACTTGAAGCTCATGTTGGCAAAGACGTTGCTGTAAAACTGCGCGTCATCACTTTGCAACAGCCGGTCAATCGTCACGTCGAAAAATTCCGTGACCGCTGCAAAAAAGTCACCTTGATGCGCCTCAATAATTTCCTTAAATGAGTCCGCAAACCGTTGTCCATCCGTCTCTAATAAGTAGAAAAAGATATCCTGTTTGTCCTCAAAATACTGGTAAAAGCTGCCCCGAGGGACACCAGCAAGTTCGATAATGTTAGAGATCGACGCCTTGGCAAAGACCGCACGGCTAAACTCCACCTTGGCCGCCGCCATCATGCGTTCCTGCTTGGCTGCGGGTAACCGTAAAAATGTTGGTTTCGGCATGAGGCCGCCCCCTTTCGTCAAAATAATGTGACGCTATGTCATGTGACAACTTGTCAGTATACACCCTTCCATGACGAAATCAAACGGTTTTGACCAATTTACTGAAACAAAAACCAGTTGGGGAACGAACCGCGTCAAAACAGGATAATTATGCCATAAAAAAACGCTTGTCACAAATACACAAGCGGTTTTTGGTGTTTCTGCCGGCAGCGTCGGTCGAACCGGTGAACTGCGGCTTTCGTGGGGTACTCCGCGGTAACCACAGCTAGGGCGAAGGCTCCAACCCGCCAAACTCGGGCGTGTTTTCGCCGCGATTCCAAGCCCGTCCGGAAAACCACCGGCCGGTCTAGGAATTCGTCGCGCAGTACGTCGCCTCCGGCTCCTACTGCGGTACCCCCTGGCAGTGGTTACCACTCCGACCCCACACGCCTCCGCTCACCGGTTCGGCCGACGCGGCCTACCACGAAGTCCACCCGTGGTTTCCCGATAATTCGTGGTATCTAATCTCACGGCCTGAATCTCCACCCATATTTTTATTCAACCGTACTAGTTACCTGTAGTGTCTTCATTATTCTGGTGGGTACGCGATGAATTTCCCTCTAGGCACGTTCTGCTGTCCGGGTTTTGGCGTATAACCTGCCACGTAAGCATACCGTGACTGTCCACTGCTACCGAACTGGGGCAATGCTGACGGTTGAGGTCGTGCAAGTCATTCGTAAGTCCATTCGCAAGTGTGGTTCTGGCCGGTGTGGGTGTAGTGGGGTGCGGAGA
>NZ_BCVS01000137.1:0-5253 GCF_001591865.1 Lacticaseibacillus pantheris DSM 15945 = JCM 12539 = NBRC 106106 | reverse complement strand
TTAATGGCTTTAGTGTTTACGGTTTGGACTGGGTGTCGCGACCCTTAATGTAGCGGGAGGCAGCGTCGGCCTGACCGACGCTGCCGTTAACCACTACCGTAGCTCATTGAATCGGCCGTCGTCAGCGTTTTGACCAACTTTGACCAAAGCAACCCACCCGTGTTAAAATGTGCACAACGAAAGGGGCGAGTAATTTGAATCCAGAACAATTAACTGAGGCAGTGACGCAGGCGGTGGGAGCAGCGCAACAGATTGCGCAAACTCGGCACCATCAAGAAATTGATATTCCGCATTTGTGGCGGGTACTGGTGCAGCCAAACGAACTGGCCAGCCAAATTTATCAGCAGGCCGGTGTTGATATTAGTGGCCTAAGCAGTGTAATCGACCAGGCACTCGATAATGAGTCAGTCGTTGAGGGCGTATCTAATTATGGCCAAAGCATGAGTCAGAACCTAAGTCAGTTGATGCAGGATGCTGACAAGGAACGTCAGTCTCTGGGTGACCAGTATATTGCTACGGATACATTACTGCTGGCGTTGATGCGGCAACAGTACTCGCCCATTACGGAGTACCTCACGCGGAATGGGGTGACGGCAAAGAAACTGCAGGAAGTCATCCAAAACGTTCGTGGTGGTCAGCACGTCAACAGCCAGGGCGCGGAAAACACTTACCAAAGCCTGAAAAAATACGGTACCGATCTCGTTGCGGAAGCCCGAACTGGCAAAATGGACCCCATCATCGGGCGGGATGACGAAATTCGTAACGTGATTCGTATTTTGTCCCGTAAGACCAAGAACAACCCGGTCCTGATTGGGGAACCCGGCGTGGGTAAAACAGCTATTGTTGAGGGGCTGGCACAACGGATCGTCAAGGCGGACGTCCCCGACAACCTGAAGGATAAAACCATCATTAGCCTCGATATGGGGAGCCTGATTGCTGGTGCTAAGTATCGGGGTGAGTTTGAAGAACGGCTCAAAGCGGTTCTCAACGAGGTTAAGCGCGCCGACGGTCAAATTATTTTGTTCATTGATGAAATTCACACCATCGTCGGTGCGGGTAAAACTGAGGGTTCCATGGATGCAGGCAACCTCCTGAAGCCGATGTTAGCCCGTGGTGAGCTCCACCTAATTGGTGCTACAACTTTGGACGAGTACCGTGAAAACATCGAGAAGGATAAGGCCTTGGAGCGACGGTTCCAGCGCGTACTGGTGCAGGAACCAAGCGTTGAAGACACCATCAGCATTCTGCGTGGGCTTAAGGAACGATTCGAAATTTTCCACGGAGTCCGGATTCACGATGCCGCTTTAGTGGCGGCTGCAACTTTGTCTAACCGCTACATCACCGACCGCTTTTTACCCGATAAGGCCATTGACCTCGTTGATGAGGCCAGCGCGAACATCAACGTGGAGATGAATTCGCGTCCCAACGAATTGGACGTCGCGGAACGGAAGCAGATGCAGCTAGAAATTGAGGAGGAGGCCCTGAAGAAGGAAACCGACAAGGCCAGTCAGCAACGTCTCGCACAGGCAGAAAAGGACCTGGCCGACGTCAAGGAACAGACCAGCCGACTCAACGCCCAGTGGCAGGCTGAAAAGCAGGAAATCACCGTTTTGAATGCCAAGAAGACCGAGGTGGAGCAGGCTAAACGTGAACTGGAGGACGCCCAGGCCAAATACGATTTGGAGAAAGCTGCGCGGTTACAGCACGGCACCATTCCGCAACTCGAAAAGGAGTTGGCCGATTTGGAACAGCAAGAACGTCCTGACACGTGGCTAGTACAAGAGTCGGTGACCCCGAACGAAATTGCGGCGGTGATTAGCCGGCAAACTGGCATTCCGGTAGCCAAGTTGGTGCAGGGGGACCGTGATAAGCTGTTACACCTGGCGGATAACTTGCACGAGCGGGTCATCGGTCAGGATGACGCTGTTGCGGCTGTAAGTGATGCAGTGATTCGGTCGCGCGCTGGCTTGCAGGATCCGAGCCGGCCACTGGGAAGTTTCTTGTTCCTCGGGCCGACCGGTGTGGGTAAAACGGAGCTGGCCAAAGCGTTGGCGGAAAACCTCTTTGATTCCGACAAGCACATGGTGCGGATTGACATGTCTGAGTACATGGAGAAAGCCAACGTATCGCGTCTAGTCGGGGCGGCACCCGGATATATCGGTTACGAAGAGGGCGGCCAGTTGACGGAAGCTGTTCGGCGCAATCCGTATACCATTGTGTTGCTCGACGAAATTGAAAAGGCGCACCCGGATGTGTTTAATATTTTGTTGCAGGTCCTCGATGACGGGCGTCTCACTGACGGGCAGGGCCGGACCGTCGATTTTAAAAACACAATTATTATCATGACTTCGAACCTGGGGAGTGAGCTCTTGCTGGATGCGGCTAACCAGGGTGGGATTAACGATGATACGCGTGCTTCCGTTCGTCAGCTCATTCAGTCGCGATTTAAGCCCGAATTCTTAAATCGAATTGACGATATTATTATGTTTAACCCGCTAAGCAAAGCTGACATTAAGCGAATCGTGGTGAAGGATATTGACGGGCTACGCTCCCGGCTGTCTGAACAGCAGGTGCAGTTACAGCTCACACCAGAGGCTATTAATCTGCTTGGCGAGTCGGGGTACCAACCGGCATTTGGGGCACGGCCGTTGCAGCGATTGATTACGACCGATGTGGAAACCCCTCTGGCAAGAAAACTAATTGCCGGTGAAATTGTTCCTGAAAGCACGGTGACAGTGGGTGCAAAAGATGGTAAACTAACTTTCGAGGACTCAGCGACAGCGCCAAACCCAGCGTAAATTGAGCGCTGCGCCTTGCAAAATAATGGTTTTCCGGTATAGTATATTGGAATACCAATAAAAAAGGAGTTTATAATCATGGCAGTTCCTGCACGTAGAACTTCAAAGACGAAGAAGCGCATGCGTCGTGGTCACATCAAGTTGAGTGTTCCTAACTTGCACTTTGATGCTACGACCGGCGAATACCGTGTATCCCACCATGTTTCCCCGAACGGTTACTACAAGGGTAAGCAGGTTGTTGATACCAAGAGTGACGCCAACGCGTAATTAAACATTCAAGCCATTCCTTCTTTGGGTGTGGCTTTTTTGTTGCGGATTTTTCCGCAACCATAGTTGAT
The DNA here is from genome assembly GCF_001591865.1 of Lacticaseibacillus pantheris DSM 15945 = JCM 12539 = NBRC 106106. Classification (NCBI taxonomy): domain Bacteria; kingdom Bacillati; phylum Bacillota; class Bacilli; order Lactobacillales; family Lactobacillaceae; genus Lacticaseibacillus; species Lacticaseibacillus pantheris. The sequence continues at coordinate 2,117 of NZ_BCVS01000137.1, read as the reverse complement.
ATGTGCTAGTATTAAGGACGAGGTGTACTTGCGTATATTGCAAAACTTGGAGGGCGCACAATGACAGATAATAAGGCATTTTCAGAATATTTGGCCCAATTGGCTCAGGCAAACTGGCCGCGTTGGGCGGATCTACCACAATTCGATTTGTACATGGACCAGGTCCTGCAGTTCGTTAACGAATTAACGGCACCCACGGGGATGGGCGAGCTTACTGCGACCATGGTGAATAATTACGTAAAGAAGGGTGTGATTAGTGCGCCCACCAAAAAAAAGTATGGTCGTACGCAGATTGCTAATATCATTGTGATTGCCATCTTGAAGCCGGTCTTTGCTTTAGACACCATCGCGGATGGCATCAAGTACCAGTTGGTTAATCGCACGGCGAACCAGGCGTACGATGCGTTCATCCTGGACTTTGCCGGTGCCATTCAACAGGCTAACTCAGACTTCACTGGCGAAGTAGTCATTAACGCGGTCAATAAGGAAGATACCACCAATATTCAAAACGCGATGGTTCAATTGGCCATTAACGCCGTTTTGCAAAAAATGTTGGTCGAAACCATGACAGAAATTGTGACGCCAAAGCCAGTGACCAAGAAGACCAAAAAGGATAAGACCAAGTAATTACGTGCCAATTATGACAATGAGTCACATTACACTTGTCGTTCTCGGTCAGGTGGGGTACATTAGGGTGCGTAACTTTTAGAGAAGGATGATTTTATTCATGAAGAAAATTATTACAGCAGTTAGTGCGTTGGCCCTGAGCCTCGTGCTGGCTGCGTGTGGGAACAAGTTGACTACTACCAAGAGCACTTATCATCAGGATGGTATGGTGGCTGTGATTAAGGGCGAGGCCAGTGGGGCCAAGCAGGTGCGTTACAAGTCCGCTAACGTTCAGGGCACGAAGAAGGTTAACAGTGGCACCTTTGCTTTCTCCGTACCGGTGACTGCCAGTAAGCAAAGCGTTAAAATCACTGCCGGCAATCTGAAGCGGACCGTTACGGTTAGTGCCGCTACTCCGTTAGCGGACTACCAGACGGCAGCCAACAAGTACAATATGGCGGTCGCGATGAGTACCCTCACAGCGGCGGAGCAGAAGCAGGTGACAGCATTCAAGGCCCCAACTAAGGCCAGCCTGGCTGCGATGACGCCCGCCGAGCAGGCCAGCACCATGCAGGCTGCCGCGACGGTCAAATCCTTGATGACGAAGGCCACGAATGCCACCAAGGACCAGCAGTTACCAGCGACGGTTAAGGACGGCGTGCACCAGGTGCTGAAGACTGGGGTGGTCCGTGTGCGGGTCAATGCTGACGGTAAGCACCTGATGGGCTACACGATGATCATTCCGGTCAAGGCGATGAAGAACAAGACCCAGGCAAAGCAGTTTGGGACTACGCTCGCGCTTCTCGGTACGTCGGCGGGTGCTGATGCCAAGAAGGTCATGAAGCAATTTGCCAAGGAAACAAAGGACCAGAAGGACAGCCAGACGACCATGAAGACCATTAAGAGTAATGGTGTGAAGTTTAACGTCGGGTTCTCTACCAGTAACATCTACGTGTACATCACTAAGTAGACAAAAATGCGGTTCCCATCACGATGTGGGAGCCGCATTTTAATGTTATCGGGCAAATTAAAACCGGCCTGAGCCGGTTGGGTGGTGCTGATTACTTGTTAGTGCTCTTAGTAGTGCCCGAGAAGTGTTGCATCAACGGTGGTAGGAAGACTAACAACACGACGAACACTGCACTGATAATCAGTGACTGGACGGGCTGGAAAGTGGAGCTCGTCAGTGAGGCGGCCAGGAAGCCGGTGATTTCACCGTAAATCACGCCCCAAAAAATAGCTGTTACAAAACGCATGTCAATCCCTCTTTTCTAACTAGCGCTATCTTAACGCATTCCGTCTGGTCCGTGCAAGTGAAAAATATGTGTGGGGACGAACGCGCGGGTGGGCTTTTGGACTGCGGCTTACGTGCCCTACGCCGTAGGTTGCTACACCCGCACGCTCCAGCCCGTGCCGGGCTTCCACGGATAATTGAGCTTGAGAAAACCACTCAATCTCAATTATCTGCCGCTGTAATTCGCTACGCTCAAACAGCGCTCCGGGGTCGCAGC
>NZ_BCVS01000136.1:0-5446 GCF_001591865.1 Lacticaseibacillus pantheris DSM 15945 = JCM 12539 = NBRC 106106 | reverse complement strand
TCACCGTGGAGCGGTCCACAAAGTCGCAGCACCCCACGGCATCCCCAACAGCCAGAACCGCCACCGCCACCCCACCGCACACACTACACGTCAAAGTTCACGGGGTGTGCCTGAAGCTGGCCCTTAATGGGGTCAACATTCTTCCTATTAAATTGCCCACGTTCCCCATCGTGCCTAATCACAGCATCCTGCCACCTCTGCCATACAGCCGTGTCGGAAAAATCCTCCGCCCGGCCGTACGCCCCGTCACTCAACGTTTGTAACAGCTCCGGGTCCCGCATCACGTCCAGAATGTGCTGCGTGAGTGCAGGCCGGTCCCCGTAACGTACCATGTACCCGCTCTGACCATCACGAATCACGTGCGCCGGGCCGTAGTAACTATCGTACGACAACTGCGGCACCCCGAACGAAGCGGCCTCCAGCAGTGCCAACACAAAGCCTTCGTGTTCGCTTGTCATCAGCAGCAGCTGCGCGCTCTGGTACACTGCGGCCATATCACGGGTGTAGCCATTAAAGATCACGCACCCCGCTAGTTGCTTTTCCTGCACCAGCGCCCGTAACTTGTTCTCCTCCTGGAAGCCGTCCTCACTATCGCCGTAACCGTAAATATTGAGCGTCAGCCAATCCAGCTGCTCATGCGCAGCGGCGAACGCCAGAATAGCTTCAGATAGATTTTTCTGCTTTGACAGCCGGGCCACAATGATGATGTTGCCCTTAATTCGACGCGCGTCCGTCATCAGCACATGCGAGTTTTGCAGCTGGGCCCCCGGCACGTAACCCACGGGGATATCCACAATCGGCACGTCCGTCTTGAGCCTGCGCCGCATATCGTCGGCCTGCTGCGCGGTGGGCGTAATAATCATGTCGGTAGCCGCCAACCGGTTAGTTTCCGCAATCGACGGATACGTGAGCGCGGAGTTCATCGGGTCGCGCGGATCGGCAAAGTGGATGTTGTGAAAATGCTCGATTTTACGGGCTGGCGTCGTCATTTCAATCATCGGCTGGTTGGTGATGTTACTACGGTCAGAGATAAACGTGTTGTGCCCGCCGTTATCCATATTGATTAGATCCAAAAATACCGTCATGGCCTGCCCCAAATTAAACACCGCCCAGGACCGCCCGTCCGCGAGTTGAATACGGTGGTTGACCGACACTACTGCGTTATTACGACTGCGATAACTAGTCTCAAAGCCGACCCGTCCCGTGGATGAGTAATACTGTTCCAGCGTCAGCAGGGCCGCCTGCGGATCATCCGTCGTGGCGTAGAACTCGCTCTTGGCCCGGAAACCCCGACTATCAAAGCGGTCCCGGCGGACCAGCTGTTGGTCACCGTCAAAATGTTCGACTTTGGTGATGTTGCCCTGGTTGGTATACACCCGCTGCGTTTCCCAATTTCCCTGGTAAAAATGTACCGTGGACCCATCCCCCACACGCTTCCACGGGGAATCACGGTAAACTTCATCAACGGTCAAAGCGCGTGGGGTCACGCCGATATTGTCGCAAAAGTAGTCAATCATGTTGATACAGTCGTCCGGATCGACGTGATTAGCAATTAAATTATCCGTGGCGTCTAACTGGTATACCTGCGTCAAAATTTTGGCATCAACGCCGTGCTGCTTGAAGAGCCGCAACCGGGCGTACTCTGCATGTTCAATTCCTGATGCTAAGTAAAATGAAGTATTGTTCAAAAAGAAGTACATTACTGGTCAGCCCCTTTACCCGCTACTGGTAACACTTTGCCTTGCCATTGACGCCACACATTGCCCGCCGAAAACTTCGTGGATGCAGCGTATGCTCCCCGACTGAATTCGGCCAGGCGTTGTGGATTACTGAGCAACTGGATCATCCGGGCAGCCATCTGCTTGAAGTCATCTGGTGGTACCAGGAATCCGCTACGACCATCCTCAACAATCTCGGCCGGGCCGTAGTTGATGTCATAGGAAACCACCGGTACCCCGTGCGACTCGGCCTCCAACAACGCTAAGGCAAAACCCTCCAGCTTACTGGTTAGCAAACTGAGCTGTGCACCATCGTAAACGGCATTCATGTTGTTGGTGTGGCCCTTAAACGTGACGACGTCGTCCAAGTCCATATCCGCCACCAGTTGGTGTAACTGCTTTTGTTCCTGGTGCTGATCCCGGTCGTCACCATAACCGTAAATATCCATTGTCAGCCAATCCAGTTGTTCGTGCGCAATGGCAAAGGCGCGGATGGCATCGGACACATTTTTCTCCCAATAAAGGCGAGCGACCACCACGACTTTGCCCCGGATTCTACCTGGAGCGTCGATTGGTATCGGTGTTTGGGCCAGCAAAGTTGCCGGGACAATGCCCACCGGTACGCCCACCACCGGAATCTGCGTGTGCAGTCGGGCTTGCAGATCCGTGGCCTGCCTCCTGGTGGACGTAATGATCAGGTCCAGGCGACTCAACTGGTCCGTCTGGGCAAGTTCCTTAAACGTCAACCCACCATGCACGGGGTCAGTATACGGACTGTAATGCAAACTGTGCACATACAAAATTTTGGCAGCGTGCACCCGTGCAAAAATCATCGCGTGTGCAATATCATCCTGCCGGTCGGCGATGAAGGCTACGGGTTCCTGCGTCTCGCTCGCAATCATTTCAAAGAAACGGCGAAACAGCTGCTCTACGTTCTGCAAATATATTGGCGGGCGATTCTTCAGCGTTAACTGCATTCCGTTTCTGCGCCCGCTGCCATTCACGTCCTGTACGTAATGGTTCTCCAGAAACACCCGACCGTCGACGGTATAAAACTGCTCCACCACGACCCAGAAAACGACTTGGTTATCGGCGTGCGCAAAGTACTGACTCATCGACCGGTAGCCACGCGTATCGTAATAATCGGTGCGAATGCGGAGCGCGTTATCATCAAAGAAGTCGACACGATCCACCCCACCTAGGTCATCCGTAAACAGGTGGATGTCCGCGACCCTCTTTTGTTCAATGAACACGCCAACCTGAGCGCCATGCTCTTCCAGCCGGTACAGCGGCGGGCGGAACCCCAGGTCTTCAACCGTGACGCGGGACTCCGGCAACTCCCCGCTTTCGGCAAAGTAATCATACATATTGATAAATTCGTCACTGTCAATGTTCCAGTAACGCCTTTGATTGACGATGCGCGTTGAATAATTGATGCTGACAATTTTAGCGTGCTCGCGATTTGCTTTGAACAGCTGTTGTCGTTTCAACACTGCGTGCTCAATACCGGAAGCAAATTGATTGAAATTATCATCCAGAAAATAGTACATTTTAGATTCCTCTATCCGTTAAAGTTGCCCAACTACCGCACTTACGGCACACAACGACGGTTACCCGTCGTCGTTAAAGCTCACCTTTGTCGCCATTATCTCCCCCCCTTTGACCAAAAAGGACGCACCCCATATCACAGAGTGCGTCCAGTTGATAAACCGTCAGTATTTACAACCGTTCAGGATTGTGCCAACCGTTCATCGATATTAGTCTTCACGACGCCGACGACGCATGCCTTCAGCACCAAGCAGACCAACCAGACCAATTGCAATGGTCCCGGCTACTGCAAGGTAAGCACCTTCATCATCACCAGTTGCAGGCAGGCTGTTACCACTAGCAGAACTAGTGGAACCGTTGGTACCTGCGCCAAGACCAGTCTTAGTGGCGGTTAAGCCGTTAGAACCAGTGCTTGGCAGGTTGTTGCCAGTGGTGGAACCATTGGTACCAGTAGTAGTGCCAGAGCCATTAGACCCGGTGCTAGAGCCGTTACCGTTGGTACCAGTGCTTGAACCGTTACCGGAAGTACCGTTACCACTGCCATTAGTACCAGTAGTAGAGCCGTTGCCATTGGAACCAGTGCCGTTAGTACCAGTACCATTGGAGCCGTTACCGTTAGTACCGTTAGAGCTGGTAGTGTTTGGCACCGTCACGGTGGTCGTCTTGCTTGGCACACCATCAGTTGTCAGAGTGACACCAACGGAGTCGCCTGGCTTAAGGATGCCGGACGGGATAGTAATGTGGAACTTACCATCGTCACCAACAGTACCAGTAGCAATCGTGTTGCCCTTACCATCGGTGATAGTAACCGTGGAACCTGGCTTACCTTCACCGGTAATGTCAACACTACCATCAGGGTTAGTCGTGACGGTAACGTTGGTAGCACCTTGTGCAGGAACCGTGACGGTCACCGTCTTGCTTGGTACACCATCAGTCGTTACGGTCACACCAACAGTATCACCTGGCTTGAGCGTGCCAGCTGGGATGGTAATGTGGAACTTACCATCGTCACCAACAGTACCAGTGCCAATTGTGTGGCCATTGCCATCAGTAATAGTAACCGTGGAGCCTGGCTTGCCTTCACCGGTAATGTCTACACTACCGTCAGGGTTAGTCGTAACGTCAACGTTAGAAGCACCCTGAGAAGGAACTGTAATCGTGACCGGAGCACTGTCCGTACCGTTAGTGTTCTGGGTAACGTTCAGCTTGTCGCCAGGCTTGATCTTACCGTCGTCGATAGTGATTGTGAACTTACCGTCGTCACCAACAGTACCAGTGGCAATCGTGTTGCCGTTGCCGTCAGTAACCTTAATGGTGGAACCAGGAGTCCCGGTACCAGTGATAGTAGTCTTGGTACCATCATTAGTAACATCAACGTTGCCAGGAGTAGTTGATGGCACGGTAATTTGTACAGGTGCACCATCAACACCATTAGTAGTCTGGGTAACGTTCAGCTTGTCACCAGGCTTAACGTTACCATCATCAACAGTGGCAGTGAACTTGCCGTCAGTACCAACAGTCGTAGTACCAACCGTCTTGCCGTTACCATCAGTAATGGTAATGGTGGAACCTGGAGTACCCGTACCAGTAATGGTCGTAGTCTTACCATCATTTGTTACCTGGACGTCCTTAGCCGTCTGGGCAGGAATGATAATCCCAACTGGGTTGCTGAGGCCACCATCAGTAGCCTGTACAAGGACGACTTTGTCACCAGCATCGCTGTAGTCGAGTGGCAACGTGATGTCAAACTTGCCGTCATCGCCAACCTTACCAGTTACGATCGAGTCGCCATCTGGTGTGACCACGTAAATGGTGGACCCTGGTACACCGTTCCCAGTTATGTGCGCGTGACCATCAGTGCCAAAGTTGACGCCAATGTTAGTTGGCTGGTCAGCAGGAATGGTGATTGTTGCTGGCTGACTGGTCTTGCCGTCCTTCGCCTGAATTACGGAAACCTTGTCGCCCGCCTTAGCTGAGCCAGCAGGAATCGTCACGGTGAAGGAACCATCAGTACCAACAGTGCCTTCACCAATCTTGGTTCCGGCTGGGTTGTTAATGGTGACGGTTGCACCTGGCGTACCCTTACCGGTGATTGTGTAAGAACCATTATCGTTCTTAGTAGTGTTCAGGTCGGTAGGCGCGATCAAAGTGTCGGTGTTACCACTAGGGTTCGAAGTGTT
>NZ_BCVS01000135.1:0-5451 GCF_001591865.1 Lacticaseibacillus pantheris DSM 15945 = JCM 12539 = NBRC 106106 | reverse complement strand
TCACGGCGTAGGGCACGTAAGCCGCAACCCCAAACCCCGCCCGCGCGTTCGTGACCAAAGCCTTCGCCCTAGCAGTGGTTACCGCGGAGCACCCCACGAAAGCCGTAGCTCACCAGCCCGGCCTACGCTGCCGCCACCACCAAACCAACCCAAAAGGCCCGAACACCATTGTTCGGGCCAAAAGGTAGGTTACATGTCGACGGGATTGCTTTCGTGGCTATCCTGGATGCGCTTGAACATTTTGTTGAGGTCGTTGTTCGAGAATTCGACCACCACCGGCCGACCGTGTGGGCAATTAAACGGGTTCTCCGCCTGCGCCAACTTGTTCAGCAACGCCTGCCCCTGCTGGCCGTCAAGGTGGTGGTTCGCCTTAATCGCACGCTTACAACTCATCATGATGGCCGCCGCCTCGCGGAACTTCGCGACCGTCAGGTGCCCGTCACGCAGCACCCAGTCGATCATTTCCCGTAGCGTATCCTCTTCCTGACCGGGTTCAAACCACGTCGGGTGACTGCGCACCACGAAACTATTTTGCCCAAAGTCTTCCAGGTACACACCGACACTTTGCAGTACGTCCAACCGGTCACGAATCAGCGCCGCGTCACTCGCCGGGTAATCCAACACGATTGGCACCAACAAGTTTTGCTGTCCCGGGTCCACCTGGCCAATTTCCACGCGGTACTTTTCGTAGTTCACCCGTTCCTGCGCGGCGTGCTGGTCGACCAAGTAAAAACCGTCCGGTGTCTCCGCCAAAATGAACGTACCGTGCATCTGCGCTAGATACCGCAAGTCCGGGAATCGCTCCTGCGGCTGGTCGTTATCAGCGTCGGCGGCAGTAGCGGCATCCCCCGCCACTGCCAACGCGTCCTCCTGGTCCACCGCCGCCATTTCGTCGGGTGCGATGTGCGCGTACCGCTCATCCCAGGCCGCCAAACGGTCAGGGTGCGCCATGATACTGTCCTGCGGTAAATCCTCAATGTCCAGCCCGTAATCATCAGCAGTAGCCTCAGTATCAGCGGGCATATCAGCCGGCACGCTCGCTTCAGCTGGTGCTACCGTCGCCGTTGTCACCGGCGTCACGGTGTTACCCGTCACAATCGGCGTGACCGGCTCCCGCACGCGATCTGGGGAGGCAAAGTTCAACGCTTGCTGCTCACCTTTGGGTCCACGCCGGTGCTGCAAATTATGCAACGCATCCGGAATGAGGTTCTGGTCCGCCATGCGGGCGTATATCGTTTGCTCAATGAGTTGGCTCAACGCCGCCTCTTTGCTAATCCGTAGCTCCTGCTTCGTCGGGTGGACGTTAACATCCACCAACTGCGGGTCAATCTCAATGTTGACCACCGCTAGCGGGTACCGGCCCACCATCAGCTTGGAGCCATAGCCTGCAATCACGGCCTTGGCGAGGTTGAAGTTCTTGAAGTAGCGTCCGTTCAATAACAGCGTCATGTGAGTCCGCGTCGACCGGGTCGTGTCCGGCAGGCTGACGTAACCGGACACCTTGAAGTCCAAGTCCTCGCCCGCGAACGCCAACATGCCTTTGGCCGTCTCGACGCCGTAAATGCCGGCGATGGTCTGCTGGAGGTCGCCATTACCCGCCGTGCGCAACAACAGCTTGTCCGCACTGCGCAAAGTGATGGCGACATTCGGGTGACCCAGGGCCAACCGGTTCACGATATCCGTGATGTGGCTGAGCTCCGTCGCCTGGGACTTTACGTACTTGAGCCGGGCCGGAGTGTTGTAAAACAGGTTATGCACCGCAATGGTTGTCCCCTGCCGGAAGGCCTGCTGGTGCGCATCCACTATGGCCCCGCCGGTCAGGTGTGCACTGGTGCCCACACCCGCACTCGTCGCGGTCTCGATGGTCACGTCCGCCACGGCCGCAATACTGGCCAGGGCCTCGCCCCGAAACCCCAGCGAGTGGATGGCAAAGAGGTCCCGGGTAGTCGCAATCTTGCTCGTGGCGTGGCGCTTAAACGCGTTCGGCACGTCGTCTGGCTCAATCCCAGCACCGTTATCGGCCACTTCCATCAAACGCAGGCCGGCATCCACCACGCGAATATCCACCTGGGACGCGCCGGCATCGATACTGTTTTCCACTAGCTCCTTAATCACCGAAGCTGGTCGCTCGACCACTTCCCCAGCGGCAATCTGGTTAGCCAGGGCTTCTGGTAATTCATGAATCTGACTCATCGTGGTCATCCCCAATCTTAGTGCACCTAAAATAACGCTTTTAGCCCACGTTGTCCACCACTACGCTTGTGTTCCCCGCTGGCTTAACTCTTGCTTTAATTCGTATAACAGATTCATCGCCGCCATTGGTGTGGCCTGCAACAAATCGAACTTTTCCAGTTGCTTCAGTACCTTAGTATCCGCATCGCTCAACTCAGGTACCACCGTCTCCGGCGTGAACAGGTCGAGTTGCTGGTCGTCCACGGCCTCCGGAGCATTAGTCTGAACGTCCGCCGTCGTGTCTGGCTCCGGTCCCGCTGCAACCGGTGTATCCGCTACCGTCGCTGGCTCTACAGCCGTCTGTTCATCATCACTGGCGCCCATTTCCAGCGAACCGCCCTGCTGTTCGAGGTGTTGCAACACTTTATCGGCGCGCTGTAACAGCTCTTCGGGCAGGCCGGCCAGCTTAGCCACGTGAATCCCGTACGATTTGTCCGCTGGTCCAGCCAGCATTTTGTGCAGGAAGACCAGGTTGCCGTGATCCAAAGTCGCACCCACATGCACGTTCCGCAGCCGGTCAAGGTGGTCGGCCAGCGCGGTCAGTTCGTGGTAGTGGGTCGAAAATAACGTTTTGGCGTGCACATGGTCGTGCAAGTATTCGATGATGGCCTGCGCCAGCGCCATCCCGTCATAGGTCGCGGTCCCGCGCCCGATTTCGTCAAAGAGGATCAGGCTCCGGCTGGTGGCGTGACTCAACGCCGCGTTAGCCTCCAGCATTTCAACCATGAAGGTACTTTGGCCGTTAGCCAGGTCATCGGCCGCACCGATGCGGGTGAAAATCTTATCAAAGACGGGCAAAGTCGCGCGGTCAGCCGGAATGAACCCACCGGCCTGCGCCATAATGACGATCAACGCCAGCTGGCGCATGTACGTACTCTTCCCGGACATGTTCGGTCCGGTGATTAGCAACATGTCCGTGTCGGCGTCCATCGTGACGTCGTTGGGAATGTACTCCGTGGACCCCATGACTTTTTCCACCACCGGGTGCCGTCCGTTCACGATGTCAATATCGTGGCCGTTAGCGGTCATCGTTGGTCGAATAAAGTGTTGGTCCTCGGCGACCTGCGCGTAACTTTGCAGCACGTCCAACCCCGCAACTTTGGCCGCCAGGTCCTGCAGGCGCGTGATGTTGGCCTTAATCTGTTCGCGAATCTGCGTAAACACGTCGTACTCCAACGAGGTAGAATTACTCTGGGCCTCGAGGATCGTGTCTTCCTTCTCCTTCAGTTCCGGCGTAATGAACCGCTCGGCGTTCGTGAGCGTCTGCTTCCGGTCGTACCGGTCTTCCGGAACTTTATCGAGGTTGGACTTGGTCACCTCAATGTAGTAGCCAAAGACCGTGTTGTACTTGACCTTCAGGTTATGGATACCCGTGGCCTGCCGCTCGGTCGTCTCGTACTCCGCCAACCACTGCTTGGCGTTTTTCAACGTGGAACGGTAAGCGTCCAGCTGGTCGTTATACCCGTCCTTAATGAGCTTCCCATCGGTAACGGAAATCGGCGGTTCGTCAACGATGCTAGCGTGAATCAGGTCGGCGACGTCACCCACCGTATCGAGGTGGCGGTAATCGTCCAAACTCGCGTCGTCAATCCGGTCCAAAGTATCCAGAATAGCTGGCAGTTGATCCAGACTGGTGGCGAGTTGCTGCAGGTCCCGTCCGTTCACGGTGCCAAAGGCCACGCGCCCGGCTAACCGTTCCAGGTCGTACACCTGGTTCAGGTTGTCGGCTAGCTCGGTCCGTTCAAAGAAGTGGTCGAGCATCGCTTGGACTTGTTGCTGACGGTGGGTAATGGTCTGGTAATCCAGCAACGGCCGCTCCAACCAATTGCGCAACATCCGCCCGCCCATCGCGGTTTTGGTCTTATCCAGCAGCCACAACAAACTATCGGCCTTTTTACCAGTTCGGCTGTTACTGAGGATGTCGAGGTTACGCCGGGCATCGCTATCCATCTCCAGGAACGCGGACGGCGTGTACGGCACGGCGCGCTGGATGTGCGCGAGGCTCCGCTTCTGGGTGCTCAGCAGGTACTGCATGAGCATGCTGACGACTTTGGTTTCCACCTCATCATCGAGGTCCTGGATGACAAAGCTGACTTCGGCACTCGCATCGGTGCTCAATGCCTGCTGCGACAGGATGCGGTCGTTCACTTTGAGCTGACTGGCCACTTGCTCGTCAAGGTCCACGGGCACCACGGTCTCGATACTACTCAGGGCGTCCAACTCATTCACGATGTCGGCAACGTTACTGAGGTGTGCTACCTTCATTTCCCCGGTCGAAAGGTCGGTGTACGCAAAACCAAAGCCGTCCTTGACGGGCAACACGGCGGTCAGGTAGTTGTTGCGCTTAGCGGCACCAGGATTGACGTTCATGGTGGTCCCGGGGGTCACCAGCTGGATGACCTCCCGCTTCACCATCCCCACGGCGGTTTTGGGATCCTCCATCTGCTCACAGATGGCGACTTTGTACCCGTGATCAATCATCACGTTGAGGTAATTCTCCACCGCGTGGTGCGGCACGCCACACATGGGGATGGGGTCATCCGCACTCTTGTTGCGCGCGGTCAGCGTGAGTTCGAGAATTTGCGAGCCCTTAATGGCATCGTCATAAAACATTTCATAAAAGTCCCCGATGCGGTAAAACAAAAAGGCGTCAGGATACTGCGCCTTAATTGCGAGGTATTGCTGCATCATGGGGGTGACACTGGGTTTTTTAGGCATAATTTTGACTCTCCGTTTCCAACTTACGGTCACAACAATTTTAGCAGACCGTTGCGAGAAAACAAAACTGCTTGTGTGCCCTGTGCCTTGGCCTGCTACGGTAGTTGTTGGCGGCAGCGTAGGCCGGACCGGTGAGCTGCGGCTTTCGTGGGGTACTCCGCTCACCGGTCCGACCGACGCGGCCTCACGCTACTGTAGCACGTATAACTCCCAATAGAAGCCTTTCTCCCGTACACAGTCCTCGACAGTTAATTTACTCCAAGACCACTCGCCTTCATCACGACCTCATACACTAATCTGCCAAATTCTGGGCTGCGAGATGCCTGGTCAGCATACCGCCTGTCTTTATCGCTGGGAACGCGTTAGTTGACCCAAATCATTCATAAATCCGTTCGCAAGTGTGGCTCTGGCCGGTGGGGGTGCCGTGGGGTGCGGAGACGACTGGACCCGGAACGGTGACCCTCTACAGTTGGTCGTACTGGTGTGGTGGCGGAGGTTGAG
>NZ_BCVS01000134.1:0-5486 GCF_001591865.1 Lacticaseibacillus pantheris DSM 15945 = JCM 12539 = NBRC 106106 | reverse complement strand
ACAAAGCCGCAACCCCACCACCACTTTGTCGGCACACACCAACCGACCCGGTGGTAGCCGTCACCACGTGTTTGGCATATAATACAGAGCAGAGAGGATGACGAGTTATGGACATGACACGTGGCGTTCCAGTGCAGATTCACCTAGAAACCTGGGTCAACCAGGACGGTAACAACGAACATCATGAATTCAACGAGCCCGGGCAGTTAGTCCAAATGGGCGATACTTTGTACGTACGGTACCGTGAGCAAACTGATGGGGACGCGACTGTGCCCGTGACGTTCAAAATCGCGGGTACGGACTCCGTCATGTTGACGCGGGGGACCGCAGAGACGGACACCCAGCTACAACTGCAATTTGAGGCCGAAAAGGCGGTTGTGGCGCGCTACACCACTCCGTACGGCGTCATACCGGTACAAACGGTCACGCCGCGGATGGACGTCGTCTTTACCGATGACCCGCTGAACGGTGAAGTGTACATTGAGTACCGGCTCGATGCCAACCAGCAACACCTAGGCGATTACCGGCTACACTTGAATTTTACGGCGGCGGAGTAATTTGTCGCGGCTTATCGTGATAAATATGCTATGCTAGTATTGATATGTGGAGGGTTCGCTGGTATCATTGAACCTATCTGCGAAATCGGGAAAGGGGCGCGACTAACTTGAAACTGGAAGTATTCCAAGACGCCGACAAAAGCGAGCTGTCCTTAATTGAGGTTGCACGTGCAATCTTGAAGGAAAAGGGCGATCCAATTGCGTTTGCTGATTTGGTCAACGAAATTCAGACCTACTTGGGCCGGAGTGACGAAGAAATTCGTGAACGCTTGCCACAGTTTTATACTGATGTGAACGAAGATGGTGAGTTTATCTCGCTGGGTGAGAACGTCTGGGGGCTGCGCTCCTGGTACCCATATGAATCCGTCGACGAAGAGGTTAACCACCCTGAAGACGAAGAGGGCGCACCACAGCGCAAGAAGCGTAAGAAGGTTAACGCCTTCCTGGCTGACGCCGCTGATGATGATGACGTGATCGACTACAACGCTGATGATCCAGAGGACGACGATTTGGATGAGTCCGATGATGATTACGATGACGACGAAGCTGGGTATGCGGACGACGATGACGCTGCGGTCGATGACGACACGGACGAAACCGACGACGCACCAGACAAGTTGCCAGACGGAATTGAGGGTCAGCTCGCCGAATTCAGCGATGATGACGACGATGCCGATTACGACGACTAAGCAATAGACAATCAGGGGGGACTGCTGCGGCGGCCCCCCTTTGTGATGCTGGTCGTTTTTGCACGCCAATAGTGCGCTTGATTTTTTTTAATTATGGCACGGTGGTGCGGCCCTTGACTTTGAGGGGGCATCCCGGTAATATACTCATTGGGCACTCTGCGGAACCTATTGCAGAGTCAATCGGTTACAAGCTCCCTATTCCATTGTGGATGGGGAGCTTGTTTTTTGTTTTTGTTTTTCCCCGTGGTAAAGTCGTTGTTGATTGTTGTGTACGCACACAGTCTAGGATAGGAGAGTTGATATGACCAAGTATATTTTTGTCACTGGTGGCGTTGTTAGTTCCCTCGGCAAGGGGATTGTTGCCGCATCACTTGGCCGCCTGTTGAAGAGTCGCGGTCTCAAAGTTACCATTCAGAAGTTTGACCCGTATTTGAACGTCGATCCCGGTACGATGAACCCGTACCAACACGGTGAAGTGTTCGTAACCGATGACGGTGCCGAAACAGACCTGGATTTGGGTCACTACGAACGGTTTATCGATATCAACTTGAACAAGTACAGTAACTTCACGGCTGGTAAAATCTATTCCGAAGTATTGCAGCGTGAGCGCCACGGCGAATACTTGGGTGGGACCGTGCAGGTTATCCCGCACGTGACCAACATGATTAAGGAAAAAATTATGCGCGCGGCGAAGCATTCCGATTCCGACGTCATTATCACTGAAATTGGCGGTACGGTGGGCGATATCGAAAGCGAACCGTTTCTCGAAGCCATTCGGCAGATGAAGGCGGATGTCGGTGCCGAAAACACGTTCTACATTCATGCATCCCTGGTGCCATACCTGCGCGCTGCGGGTGAGCTGAAGACCAAGCCAACGCAACACACGGTGAAGGAACTGCGGAGCATCGGTATCCAGCCAAACATGCTGGTTCTACGGACCGAAAAGCCAGTTACCGACGAAATGAAGCAGAAGATTGCCATGTTCACCGACGTGCCAACGGAGGCCGTTATTGAGTCACGCGACGTGCCAACCATCTACTCGATTGTCCGGAAGCTCAACGAGCAGGGCATGGATCAGTACATCGTGGACCACTTGGGGCTTGAAACCAAGCCGGCTGACATCAGCGACTTTGTGGAACTGGAAAACCGTGTTCAGCACCTCGAGGGTAGCGTCAAGATTGCTTTGGTGGGTAAGTACGTTTCCCTCAAAGATGCGTACATTTCCGTTGCTGAAGCCCTGCGAGCTGCAGGCTACAGCTTCAACACGAAGATTGAACTGAACTCGCTGCAGGCCGAAGACGTCAACGATGGTAACGTGGACGAATTGTTGGGCGATGCGGACGGTATCTTGGTTCCCGGCGGCTTTGGTGACCGTGGCCTCGAAGGTAAAATTGCGGCCATTCGCTACGCACGTGAACACGATGTCCCATTCTTGGGCATTTGTTTAGGTATGCAGATGGCGTCCATTGAGTTTGCGCGGAACGTGGTGGGCATCAAGGACGCGATGAGCACCGAAACGTCTGATCACGGCACGCCAATTATCGACATTTTGCCTGACCAGGAGAACGTCGAGAACATGGGTGGTACGCTGCGCCTGGGTCTGTATCCATGTGACCTCAAAGTTGGTTCGGTGGCCGCAGCGGCATACGGTAACGTTCAGGAAGTGCAGAAACGCCACCGTCACCGTTACGAATTTAACACTAAGTACCGTGCACAACTGGAAGATAAGGGCTTGGTGTTCTCTGGTACCAGCCCAGACAACCGCTTAATGGAAGTCATTGAGCTGCCAACTAACAAGTTCTTTGTTGCTAGTCAGTACCACCCAGAGTTCCAGTCGCGCCCGACGAAGCCTGAACCGTTGTTCAAGGCGTTCATCAAGGCAGCGGGTAACTTCTAAATAATGTTAAATAATTAAATTGAAGTTTTGTTTAAGAGGGGCGGCGCTTGCTTTTAGCGCCGCCCTTCTATAAACTGGAATAATGAGTGAAGTCGGTAACTACGTATTAAAGAACGGCCGCCAGCAAACGCTTGCAGGCCGCCCAGGATGGCGGAGCGTCACCCTGCTCAATGGTTACCGCGGCCCCAAAAGGGTTCACGAACAGAATATACAACTAACCGTTACGAAATGATTTTCAACGAGGAACTTTTTTGATGGAAAAAATGCTGATTCATGGGGGGAAAAGGCTGTCTGGCGAGGTCACGATTGGTGGTGCCAAGAACAGCACGGTCGCGCTGATTCCTGCTGCCATTTTGTCTCGGGCACCCGTAATGCTTACCGGAGTGCCGCACATTCAGGACGTTTACAACTTGATGAGCATCTTGGCGGAGATGAACGTCACGTCTGACTTTAGCGGCAACGAGTTACGGATTGACCCAACGGATATCGTGATGGCGGACCTACCCAGTGGAAAAATTAAGAGTTTACGGGCGTCCTACTACTTTATGGGCGCGCTTTTGGGGCGCTTTGGGCATGCCGTGGTGGGGCTACCCGGTGGGGACGATATTGGGCCCCGGCCCATTGACCAACACATCAAGGGCTTTGAGGCCCTCGGTGCCAAAGTATCGGACCATAATGGTGCGATTGTGTTGAATGCACCCGAAGAGGGGTTGCACGGCGCACACATTTTCCTCGACATGGTTTCAGTTGGGGCGACCATCAACATTATCCTGGCGGCGGTCACTGCGCACGGTCAGACCGTGATTGAGAACGTTGCCAGGGAGCCAGAGATTATCGATCTGGCTACATACTTGAACAACATGGGTGCCACCATTCGCGGTGCCGGAACTGATGTTATCCGCATTGAGGGTGCCAGCAAGTTAGCGGCGAACAACGCGCACACCATCATTCCTGACCGGATTGAAGCCGGCACGTACCTCTCGATTGCCGCTGCTCAGGGCGACGGTATCTTGGTCAAGAATATCATTGCGGAGCATTTAGATTCCTTTTTGGCCAAGCTGGAAGAGATGGGCGTGGTTATGGACGTGGGGGAAGACTCCATTTTCGTTTACCCATCTGGTGAACTCCACGGGGTGACCATTAAAACGGCCCCGTATCCCGGCTTTGCCACTGATTTACAACAGCCGTTGACGCCACTCCTGATGAAGGCGGACGGGGAAGCGCTCGTCATTGATACTATCTATCCGAAGCGCACGCGCCACGTTCCTGAGCTGCTCAAAATGGGTGCGGACATTCGGGTGGAGGATGATCACATTAAGATTAACCATTCAGAGCAATTGACGGGTGCTACCGTGGCTGCGGAAGAGATTCGGGCCGGCGCTTGCTTAATGCTAGCTGGTTTGATGGCTAATGGAGAGACGACCATTACCAAAGTCGACAACATTTTGCGTGGGTACGACCGGGTGGTTATGAAGCTCCAGGGATTGGGTGCCGATGTCCAGTTGGTGGATAGTGCGAGTTAGGCATCAGCAACTGACAGCCCCACTTTGCTAAAAGTGGCAATTCGTGTTAACATGTTACAGTTATCATAATAAGAATCTCTGGGTCAGGCTATGGCTCAGGGCGAAGGAGAAATGATCATGAAGCAAGGAATTCACCCAGATTACCACCAGGTAGTATTCATGGACTCGACGACTGGTTTCAAGTTTATCGCCGGCTCCACTAAGACTAGTAACGAAACTGTGACCATGGACGACGGTCAGGAATACCCATTGGTTCGTGTTGAAACGACCTCTGATTCCCACCCGTTCTACACTGGCAAGCAGAAGTTTGCTAAGGCCGATGGTCGTGTTGAACGATTCAACAAGAAGTACGGTCTCAACAACAAGTAATTCAACTAGGAGGTCCAACCACTATTGGCTGGGCTTTTTGTTTGGTCGTTACTATTGTGGGGGAGCATAATCAAACGGTCGGTTCTGACTGTGCGTAAAGCTGAAACAATGGGTATTGCAAATCACCATTCATTAAAGTTATCGTATAATAATCAAAGGCTAATTGATGACCAAAAAATAAAAATTATCCTCTGATAAATTGGTGGGTGGCAGGCGCATAATTTGGTATTATAAATGACGTAGAGAGGCGGAAGCCGAACTCAAACCTAAACTTACACTCCCCAAAAAAGTTCCCCCAAACTTTCCTCCGCTTGCGGAGGTTTTTTTGTAGAGAGCGTAGCAGGCCGTTTAGAGATGCTTATGCGGCGTCCTCTGGCCTGCGGAGCTCGTTTCAATAAGCACGGGTAACGGCGGAAGGGTGTAGCATTCCCAACCAATATGTTGAAGGCAC
>NZ_BCVS01000133.1:0-5550 GCF_001591865.1 Lacticaseibacillus pantheris DSM 15945 = JCM 12539 = NBRC 106106 | reverse complement strand
GGCGACCACTACGGTAACAATCAGTTTGGGCCGAACTTAGCCTTGTGGTACAATATACGCAGATATTGTGCATTAACGGAGGACAATCATGGATCAATTTAGTGTTACGGCTCTAGCCGACCAGTTGGAGGCCGATACGGATAAGTTGTTGGCCAAAGAAACGGTTTTAAATGCGGACGCGATTAACGAAGCGGTCGATTATCTGGGTGTGTTACAGAATCCAGCAGCCAGCTATCCGGATTTAAACCAGGAGGCTTATCTGGAAGGGGAGTCGGACCACAAGTTGAGCTTGCTGGGTGATAGCGCTCCTTTGGTTACCACCGATGACCGCATCATGGTGAACCACGTAGACGGGTCGATTAGCGGTGACAAGGTTAACTTCACCTACAACCACGAGACGCCGGTCGTGGACGGTGCCTATTCCGCCAAGAAGGACTTGGAGTTGATCAAGTTTGGTTTGGAAGTTATCGGCGCAGTGCTGGGTACTGGTGCCCACGATCAGGTCAAGGAATTGCTGTCACCGGATGCCGCCGTGTCGTTGACCATCGCGGCGCAGCGACTGAGGTCTTGGCAGCTAGCAGAATAATTACGCTGAGCGTTACATCACAGGGCTGACTGCTGGTCGGCCTTTTTTGGTGCGCTGGAGCCACCGTTGTTGAGCAGTATGTGTGATTTTATACCCATAAAACGGGACTTAAATATTTTTATGGGAGCGCTTGCATTTCTGCGGTACCCACGCTATAATAAGGTTGTAGTTAAGGAGGCGGTACCCACACAGGGCTAGCCAAGTTTAACTTCTCATAGTCCGGTAACCCGTGGCAAATGGTGCCGGGCAGCAAGCGGTAGTTGTGCACCATGGTTTTGTGAAGTGAGGTGGTTATTTAATTGCCAAACGGACGACGGCGCGGAGTGGTAGCCTGAAGCAGACGTGAAGAAGTCGGTAGTAGGTTGATCCACGATGAGCATTTAACAGGTACAGCAGAATAGTCAGGAGTACCACAACCCACAGATGGGGTTGTAAGTGTCACGGCAAGCGTGTGAAGCGTAGCCGACTGAGTAGGTGAGTTAGAACTGTTGAGGTAAAGTTACGGATTAACGCGTAACGACGCCGTTGTCAAAACCGCAAATGCATCTTTGCGGGGGAAGCTATGTAGGGCACAACAAGCATCACAGTTACTTGTACCTCTAGTGTTACAGGTCGAAACCAGAATAACCAAGCGCACAGAGTATCGAGTTTTGGTACCGCGTCAGTGACCAGTATTTATTGCAGTGGCAAGCTGGTCGTGGTCAAGAGGGGATTTGATTCCGATGCCAACAGTAGTTTGAGGTAACAGTTGTAGATGACGATTCATCACCGAGAGGGGTGCTGAAGCATAGTCAGCAAAACGATTTATCCGGTTTGTTCCAATGTGTTTTACCAGCAGAATGACCAACGTGGTGACAACCGTTAATTAAACGGATCCTGTAGAGATCAAACGAAAACCAAGTATTTGAGGTAGACGGGCGTCAACACGCAGGGTATTACCAACCAGTTGAATAAAATTTGTTTAGAGGTGTAAGTATCACAAAATACCAGTTGTTTCTAACCGTGTGTGATGCATCCTTAACTTAAAGACTCGGGTTTTGAGAAGTGCCCGGGTCTTTTAATGTGCACCGGTAAATTTTGGTGCCTTCGGGGGATAATTTAGTCTCACGTTGCAAGCGCTTACTAGCGTGAGGCCGCCCCTGTGTTATACTGGAAGCGCACTATTGATCAGGAAGATACCAAAGGGAGATTGTTTATGGCTAGTCCGAACGACTATCAGCCGATCTTGCTGGGCAGCGACGCCACCGTTTACGGCATGGCGCGCAACTTCTACTCACTAACCGGCAAACCGGTCGATACATATGCTCGTCGCCAACTCGCACCGACACAGTGGTCGCGCATCGTGAACGTCCACATTATTCCAGAATTGGACTCCGATACGGCCTTTGTGCCGGCCATGGTCAAAGTTGCTGCCGCACACGCGCAGCAAGGACCACTACTATTGATTGCGTGCACCGATACGTACGCGGAGTTGGTTGCGCGGCACAAAGAAGAATTGAGTGCGTACTTTGTTTGTCCCAGCGTCGACTACAGCTTGATGAAACAACTAAACGATAAAGAGCAATTTTATAACCTGTGTGCGGAGTACGGGCTGCCGTATCCCGATACGAAAATTATTACCCGCGCCATGTATGATAGTGGTGTATCCATTACGTCACCGTACAGTTTTCCAGTCATGTTGAAACCCACGGAATCCGTGGAGTGGTTGGATATCAGTTTCCAGGGGCGCAAAAAGGTGTTTACCATCCACTCACAGGTGGAGTTAAACACTATTGTGGCCCGGATTTACGAGCAGGATTACCGCTACGACTTGGTGCTGCAAGACTTCATTCCGGGGGATGACAGTCATATGCGTGTGCTCAACGTTTACGTTGACGCTCAGCATCACGTCAAGCTGATGGCGTTAGGGCACCCGCTACTGGTTGACCCGTCACCCGCAGCTTTGGGCAACGTGATGGCGATGCTGCCGGAATTTGACCAACAACTTTATGACTTGGTGCAGCCCTTCTTAGAGGGTGTCGGGTACACCGGTATCGCCAACTTTGACATTAAGTTTGATTACCGGGACCAAACGTACAAGTTACTCGAAATTAACATGCGCCCGGGACGAAGCGGGTACTTTGTGACCCTTAACGGCTATAACGTTGCCGAGTGGTTAGTGCGTGATTACGTGACGCACGATCTCGACGCGCTCGATACGGTTTACGCCAATGACGATCCTCGTCGCGCCTATTTGTGGTTGGGGGTCACACGGCGGCTCTTTAAACGCTATGCACCGGACGGCCACTTGAAGGAACGTGCTCTCAGACTGATGGATGAAGGGCGTGTGGGTACAACCTTATTTGAACCAAGAGATTTCAGTATTCGCCGGTGGTTGCTCATACACCGACTGTTTTTCGGGTATAATACACTGTATAAACGTTATTTTGCAGAAATGAAGAGCAACCTCGAGGAGGCAACTAATGGCAACTGAAGAAGAATTTCAGGTTGAATCACTACACTTTAAACGCTTATTGCTGGCGGTTGACGATGATGACGACGAGTCTAGTCGGCGTGCGTTCAACTACGCCTGCACGTTAGCAAAGGTGTACGGTATCCCTTTGGGTATCGTGTCGGTGCTGGAGACTGGTGACATGAATATTTTTCAGTCATTGTCACCCGATGTGTTAGCACAACGGCGCGCGGAGATTACGCATCACCTCGACACGTACGTCGACAAGGCGACGCAGTTTGGGGTGGAGGACGCCCAACCGATTGTGGCTGAGGGTAAGCCGGGTCGGGTCATCGTCGAAGAGGTGGCACCGGCATTTAAGCCCGACCTCATCATTGTGGGCACGCACGAGCGGTCCAACCACCGCCTGGGCAGCGTTTCGGCGTTTGTGACCCGTAACGCGAAGTCGAGCGTCATCGTGGTCCGCTAAGATTGACGTCAGTGGCCGTCAGCACCGAGCGTGTTGGCGGCCGCATCGCTCTACGGTGCAAAGTTGAATCGTCAAATATCGGAATTTTAATTTTTCCAATACAGTAAAAGTGTTATAAATATCTTGTTCACAATTTAGCTCTTGGTGAATGTGAATGGCCGCCAACGACCGTTACACCACTGGCGGGGCGTATCCGTGACACGTAAAGGGTTCGTGTCACGGATGTGTTGGCGGTAACGTTAAAGTGTGGTTTAATGAAGAGCAAGCAAGTACCGACTGTATTGGAGGTGACGGCATGGCAACTGAGTACACGCGTGAACAGCAAGCGTTTAGCCGCGAGTGTATCCAGGAAGGGTTGTTCCTGCTGATGGAGGATCAACCGCTCGACGAGATTACGGTGAGCGCGATTTCGCAGCGGTCGGGGATCTCCCGGATGGGTTTTTACCGCAACTATAAGTCCAAGCAGGACGTCCTGGATGATTACTTTAGTTCACAAATGGACCACTTAATTGACCAGTTGGCTGATATCGAGCCGCTCAACGCGGAGCACATCATTCCGCGTTACTTCGAATTTGTGCGGGATCACTCGGCGCGGTTCCGGCTCGCAATTGTATCTGGTGGCGACCAGATTTTGCACGACGCCTTTGCCCGTACGGTTGGCAAGTTTTTCGATAAGAACGTCAAGCGTCCGTGGTTTACCGGCACCTACGCGGAATTCTGGCAGTCATTCGTGACGTCCGGCTTATACGCGGTCACGGTCCGCTGGATTGGCGAAGACTTCACCACGCCGATTCCGGTTTTGACGTCCGTAGTGGCGCACCTTGCGGCCCAGCCTCCACGTGATATCTCTGACGTCGCCATTAACTCGACGGCTAAAGAAGACTAACTAACCAAAGAATTGACCGCCGGGACTGTACGCTTGTACGGTTCCGGCTTTTGTTTAATGAAGAAAGTAGAGGACTCGGATGACCCCATATCAACGTTTTGTCCAACATACGCGAGTGCGGCGGCTCACGGTTTTACTAGTCATCATCATGGTTTTGTGGTTAGTCCGCAGCCTCATGAGTACCATTTTATTGACGTTTATCTTTACCTTTTTGATTGTGCGACTCATTCGTGGCGTGCAGCGGGTGATACCGCGGTTACGGCCACTATTTGTCGTTATCCCAGTCTACTTATTGTTACTGGCGGCGCTATATTACGCGATTACCCGGTACGCCCCAATGATTGGGCGGCAGAGTATCCATTTATTTAATTCCGTCAGCGACTTTTACAACAGCAAGGCCTTTGATAACAACCAGATAATTCAGTGGGGCCTCAAGCAACTGTCCTCCCTCAACCTGAAGCAACAATTACAGGATTCGGTTACCACGTTGCTGAGCGCCATTAGTAGTATCGGTGGCATGATTATTACCTTCCTGCTATCACTACTGCTAAGTTTCTTCTACACCATTGAGTTGGACCGTCTGAATGAATTCGGCCAGAAGTTTGTGGATTCGACGTTTGGTTGGTTCTTCCAGGACGTCAGTTTCTTTGCCAAGAAGTTCATAAACACGTTTGGTGTCGTGCTGGAGGCCCAAATCGTGATTGCCATGGTCAATACCGTAATTACGGTGGTGACCCTTATCTTCATGAAGATGCCGAATATACCTAGTTTAGGAATCATGGTGTTCCTGCTGTCATTAATTCCGGTTGCGGGGGCCATTATCTCGGTCGTGCCACTGTCAATTATTGCGTACACGGTGGGGGGCTGGCAGGATGTCGTCACCATTATCGTGATGATCATCATTATCCATATCCTGGAGTCGTACGTACTCAACCCTAAGTTCATGAGCAGCCGGACTCAGCTGCCAATCTTCTTTACCTTCGTCGTGTTGCTGTTTGCCGAACATATTTGGGGTACGTGGGGGTTAATCGTGGGGATTCCGGTCTTCACCTTCCTACTCGACATCCTCGGCGTACAGCGCCACGCACCAAAGCCGCGCCCGGCGGCGAAGGAGTAGGGTTTGTGCAGGCAAAGCGGTGGTAGGGTTGCGGCTTTGT
>NZ_BCVS01000132.1:0-5640 GCF_001591865.1 Lacticaseibacillus pantheris DSM 15945 = JCM 12539 = NBRC 106106 | reverse complement strand
CCCACACGTCTCCACTCACCAACCCGACCGACGCGGCCTCACACTACTTTTGTAGCAACCACAACTATGGAAACGACACCTCCACCCCGCCACCGCTTTGCCGGCACCCGTCACTACGCGGATGTAAGACCATTACCGGTGTTAGACCTCCATAATAAACTAGCCGGGACTGTCATTCGTCATGTCAGAAGCACATACCGCTCAAATATAATTCAGCAGCTGTTACAGAATACTGTTTGACCTGAATGGGTACCCCTTGACGCGCCGATTATGCCGACTTCCACCTCCCCACGTTTTATTCCTAGGGTGGGAGGACGCCTAGGCCTGACAGCCTAGCATTTGCACTCGGAAGAAGAGTAACCACCACGACGTATCGGGAACCCGCGGGCGGGGTTTGGGGTGGAGGCATCGTGCCCGGAGACGTGGCTGCTGCAACCCCAAAGCGCTGTGCGTTTACTTCCAGTTGGTGCTTTAGCACCTTACTGGGAGTTAATTCGACGGTCTGGCGGAGCCAGCCCTAGGAGCGCAGCGAGTTACAGCGGCAAATCTTGGAGACAAAGTGGGCTCCTTTGGCTCCAAGATTCGTGGGAAGCCCGGCACGGGCTGGAGCGTGCGGGTGTAGCAATCACGGCGGAGGGTACGTAAGCCGCAACCCCAAACTCCACCCGCGTGTTCACACCGAACATAAGCCGCAGTTCACCAGCCCGGCCTACGCTGCCGCCATACCACACCAAAAAGCGGGCTCCCCGCAAAGGGAGTCCGCCCGTAAAATGTTCAATTATTCGTCGGTTTCGATTAAACCGTACCGGCCATCGCGGCGCTTGTACACGATGCTCGTGCCGTTCGTTTCCGCATCCTCGAAGATGAAGAAGTTGTGGCCCAACATGTCCATTTGCAAGATGGCTTCCTGGGAGTCCATCGGCTTCAACGCTACCCGCTTTGTCCGGACAACGTTCAGGTCGGCCGCGTCCGTTGAATCATCGTCGGCCTCTTCCAAATCTGGTTCCTCAGGCGTTTCCACCAAGTCGGCAAAGCCCTTTTCGCGGGACTTCCGGTTAATCTTGGTCTTAAACTTACGGATCTGGCGTTCCAACTTATCCGTCACCAGGTCAATCGACGCGTACAGGTCTGGGTTCGTTTCCTCAGCGCGCAACGTTAGGTACGGCATGGGAATCGTTACCTCGACCTTGGCCTGCTTGTTGGAGTAGACCTTCAGGTTCACATGCGCAATCGCCTGTGCACCCTCGTTGAAGTACTTATTCAACTTGTTGATACGCTTTTCCACGTAGTTCCGAATCGCCTCGGTAACCTCGATGTTCTCACCACGTACATTGTAAGTAAGCATAAAACCTCTCCCCTTTCGGTCACCGTTACTCAACGGTGACGGGTAAATGCGGAAGCGCTTAACTTCCTTAAATTCATTATACCGTTACCCGGCTAGTGAAACAATTATCTTTTTCACAAAGTTGTTACCGAATTAATGTTCTGGAAGTAATCTGCCCGCGGTAACCCGCGTCACGTAGCGCTGCGGCGGCGTGATGGAGGGTTGTACCTGTCGTGTACAAATCGTCGACTAAACAAATATGTTTCACCCGTTGTAATTCACTCAAGGTCGCCGTGCATGTAAAGCTCTGCGGTGTCCGCAAGCGTGCCCCCCGTTTTTTGCGGGCCTGGGGTTGGTCGGTGTTGCCCTTTGCCAAGCACGGCCACAGTGGTAGGTGACCGAACAATCCCAACACCGGGTCGAACCCCCGGCGCGCAAAATGCTCCGGCTCGGTTGTGAGTGGCACTAACCGCCCAACCCGCCGACACAGGCCCATGAGGTCAGACTGAAAGGCCACGTGCAACCGGTAATCACCCACAGCTTTGTATTGGTGCATCAAGTCCTTCAGATTGTCGTTATAGTGATACACGGCCCGATTATGCAGGCTAATGCCGTCACGTTGTTGCCAATACTGACAATCACTGCATAAACGGTCCACCAGCGGCCGTCCACACCCCGCACAAATATTTTCCTGATCGATGACGGTGAAGCCCCCGCGACACTCACTACACAAGCTCGGTGGAACCAGCGGCTCAGCGCTCAGCAATAACTTTAACGACCAGCTTTGAGTTAACGGACGCTGACACAAGCAGCACCTCATTTGTCCGCACCACGCGCATTGAGGTGCTTAATCTGCCGCAACGCGCCCCGAATGTTCACCGTATAGTGCGTACATACGTACCACACCGAATTATCGGGGTGGTCCCGGTCGCGTCCAGCCCGTCCGGCCATCTGCACCAGAGCGGATACGCCAAACAAAGCAGTATCGGCGTGCAGAACCATGACGGCACAATTGTAGATGGTGACGCCCCGCTCCAGAATGGTGGTCGTCACAAGTACCCGCGGTTGCCCTTTGCGGAATGCCTGGACCTTCTCTGCACGCCGGGGGTCGCCGGCATAGACGGTCTCCGCGGGGATATCGCGGTTAGCCAGCGCCGTTTGCACGCGCTGCAGCTGTCGAATCGCCGGCACAAAGATCATGACTTGCGAACCGTCTTTGCTCATCACCTCCCGCACCAAACGCACTAACCGGCCGGGCATCCCCACCCCACCGTCCGGCGCGAGGGTGACCCGTGGTTCAGGCAAAGGCGCCCCGTGAAATCGCCGTGGCAGGTAGCTAACGGCGAGTTGATGGCGGCGCACCTGTCGCAGCAAGTCCGCTCCAGGTGTCGCCGTTAGGTAGAGCACGGCACCGGCCGCGGCCTGGTCAACCGCGCGCGCCAGCATCGGTTCCGTTGTGTAGGGGAAGGCATCCACCTCGTCGACGACCACTAGTGCAAAGGCCGCCCGGTACCGCAGCAACTGGTGCGTCGTCGCCAGCACTAGGGGGACGGAGGCCGCGGGGCCGGTACCGCCGTAGCGCACAACCTGCTCAACATCCGCGAATGCTTGTTGCAGACGCGGGGCCAGTTCCAGAATCACGTCAACCCGCGGGGACACGATGGCCACCCGCCCGCCCGTGCGTAATGCGTGCTCAATGACGGGAAAGAGCATTTCCGTTTTGCCAGCGCCAGTTACCGCCCACAATAATCGGCGTTCTCCAGCTTTAAACGCTCCAATCAGCTCCCGCGCCACACGGTCCTGCTCCGGGGTTAGCTGTCCCGACCACGTCATTGTAAGATTTGGCTGTTCGGGCTTCGAATCGGGCGGGAACCGGTACAGTTTGTCCTGACTCGTTAGCCTACCGAGCACGATACACTCCGCGCAGTAACCCCATCCTGCTGGCAAAGTAGACACCTTTGCCGGCGACCATGCCTGACAACGAGCACATTGCCAGCCATGCTTGTCTGCCTCAACAGCGGACACGGCGGGTACTTGTGCTAAACTATTGGCGGGAATGCCCGCATTAATGGCCTCACGTTCAGTTAGTTGTTGTCCAGCCAGTGCGGGCCATAAATCCGTTTCAACCATTCTGTATCACCTCAAAAGGAGATTTAGCCGAAATGGTCGCAAAAACTATCGCCAAAAATGGCAGTGCCGAAATTATAATCAAAAAATCGCGGTTCATCACGACCATTCGCCGCGTACATAACCAAGACGAATTCGACGACTTTGTGGCCGAGGCGCGCACAGCCAACAAAAAGGCTAACCACAACGTCAGCGCAGCCCGTTTCGGGGACGCACCGCTGATTGAACGCGCTAGCGACGACGGTGAGCCCTCCGGCACGTCCGGTGCACCCACTTTGCGAGGCCTTCAAGTACACAATTTGACCGATACGGCTGCCGTGACCACCCGCTACTTTGGCGGCGTTAAGTTGGGGGCTTCCGGACTAATTCGGGCGTACACCCAAGCGGTCACAACCGCGATTCAGGCTCTGGGCATCGTCGCGCTCGAGCCACGCATCGCGTTGCACATTACGGTTGATTACGCTACCTATCAGCCACTAACAGCGTTCTTGGCCGAACATGGCTGGGCCGAGGAGGAACCCACATTCTTGGCGGACGTGACCACCACCGTCTACGTACCGGCGGCAGACATTACGGCGGTGACCGCGCAGCTCACGGAACTAACGAACGGCCGTGCAACCATCGTTACGGGCGATCAACGGATTGTTGAGGTGCCCGTACCCGTGCGTTAAATTACACATAAATAAAAAGGGATTGTGATAGAAGCCTTTAGCACACAAACGATACATCGTGGTCGCGCGCCAAAAGGCAGCTCCCTAACATAAAAGACGGCATCAGCAGAAATCCTAAGTTCGGGATTTTCACTGATGCCGTCTTGTATATCGGGAGCTAACCGCCTTTTGGCACAGCCCCTTTTTGGTTTGACCAATTAATTTAGAATTTGTCAGCCTGGGCAAAGTCGAGTTCCGCACTCGTTTCGCGGCCAAACATTTCGATGTTAACGCGTAACTTGTAGTGTTCCTTGTCGACTTCCGTAACGGTGCCGGCCATTCCGGAAAAGGCCCCATCAATAATCTGCACCTTTTCGCCAACCGCAAACTCAACGTCCAAGTTCCGCGTGCTCATCCCGATTTCGCGTAGAATCTTCTCCACCTCATCAGGCATCAGCGGAGCGGGCTTACTCCCACCACCATGACTGCCGACAAAGCCAGTTACGCCAGGCGTGTTACGGGCCACAAACCATGATTCGTCCGTCATCACCATCTCGACCAGAACGTAACCAGGGAAGGTCTTTTCAACCTCAACCTTGTCCTTGCCGTCCTTAATTTTGTGCTGTTCTTCTTCTGGCACAATAACGCGGAAGATGTAATCCTCCATGTTCATTGAGGCGGCTCGGGACTCGAGGTTAGTTTTAACCTTGTTTTCGTAACCAGCGTACGTATGTAGTACGTACCATTGCTTTGAAGATGATTCCATTGTTGTCTTCCTTTCAATCGCGATGCGCGTGAGCAAATAAAAAAACCGCCACCCGTGGGTATTGGTTTCAAGATGCTTTAATCTTAACAAATTATCCGTACGTTGTCACGAGCAGGACGCTGGATTAGCTAAAAAACAAACTTCTCCAAAATAGCAGTGATTGCCCAGTCGCACAATGCAAAGTAAACGGCAAAGATAATCGACGTGATGATAACCGTCGTGGTGTCGCGACGGTTTTCCTTCCATGTCGGCCAGGTTGTCATTTTCATTTCGTGAAATACACCCTTGATGAAGTTCATAGCTATCTCCTTACCGTGTTTCCTGATGCGGCGTGACTTTACCGCAGTACTTACAAAACTTATTTAACGTTAAGCGCTCGGTGCGCTCCTTTTTTTCCGGAATAAAGTAATTCCGGTGGCCGCACACGCTGCATGCCATCGCTACTTTGCGGACACTCATGGCGCACCTCCTCTAATAATATCCTCAACAGTTTACCACGAGTGCCCGCGGAGTCGCAACCACTTCGCCAACCCAACCATAGACCATAGCGTAATCACTACAGTTAAGTCACTGCAGTTAGAAGGTTTGGTGGTTACAAAACCGCGGGTGGCCGTTGGGACTGCGGCTTACGTGTCCTACGCCTCCGTCCCAACATCCACCCGCGGGGTCCCGATAGTTGGTAAGTTATGCAACCAACTTACACTATAGTGGGATTTAATAGCCCATCGACCATAAACCCATTCGTAAGTGTGGTTCTAGCCGGGGCGGGTGCC
>NZ_BCVS01000131.1:0-5771 GCF_001591865.1 Lacticaseibacillus pantheris DSM 15945 = JCM 12539 = NBRC 106106 | reverse complement strand
ACGTCGTAACTGCCAGTATGTGCTGAAGCACGTACTGGCAGTAACTTCTACAGAACTACGGGCATGCAGCCGCCGCGGGCACACCCCCAATCACCTCCGCCAAGCTGACAACACAGACCTAATGCTTGGTGAACATAGATTGTGTATGGGTGTGGACCCCTTGCAAATCCTGGTAACTTGTATCAAAACTTTGTTCCGTTAGCCCCATAGATATCAATTGCGCGAGATAGTAAAGTTAATGGAGGCGCCGGTTTTTGAGAACGGTTTAGGTTGCTAGACCGGTATTCAGAACTCGATGGCGGCGTGATTTTGGTAGCTTAAATTGATTCTTACTCGTATTCACGTTGATTAGTTAAACAAGTCGAATGTTGATATATTTTGACGCAGTAGTGGGACCAATTGTCGAGTTAACATCTAACTAGGTTCGTGCGTCGGCAATGGCGGAGGTAGTCGGGGTTGCCCGTGACGGCTGCAAGCCCGTAGTTCTGTAGGAGGCGAAGCCGACGTACAGAATCAAATTGTATAGACCGAGCGGTTTTTCTCGGGCTAGACAATTCGCGGTAGCCCTGTAAGGGCGTGAGCGTGAGGCTAGTAGCCGGTCACGGGCGACCCCGACTACCGGAGCCGTTGCCGACGTGCGAACCGGTCGGTAGAACTACACTCGGCAAATCGTCCCGAGAGCGTGAGGCTGGTAGCCGGTCACGGGCGACCCCAACTACCGGAACCATTGCCAACGCACGAACCGGTCGGCAGAAACAGAGCTCACACGTTGACAACCAAATCAATCCGCATTACGCTGTATTAGTAAACTAATACAGTATGCCAGTAAGAGGGAGGTGCGCCATGGAGTTTGACGATAAGGCGCCAATCTACTACCAAATTGAGCAGTACGTAATGCGCGAAATTATTGTGGGCCACCTCGACGCGGGTGCCCAGTTGCCGTCAATTCGTGAATTGGCTTTGCAGTTGGCGGTCAACGTCAATACGGTTCAACGGGCGGTCAGCGAGTTGATTAACGATCAGATTGTGGTTCCGCAGCGTGGCAAGGGTAACTTTGTCACCACCGACATGCAGGTGATTGTGGCGTTACGCGAACGCATCGTTAAGGAGCAACTAGGCGCGTTGTATAAAAATTTGGACGCACTGAAAATTACGCCCGCAGAGATGGAATTTTATCTACACAAATATATTGAGGAACAGGAGGCAGTGGGGAATGAGTAATGTTTTGAGCATTCGGGGGTTAACGTACAAGCGCAATTTTAAGGTGATCCTGCGTGACATCAACTGCCACGTGGAGTCAGGCCAAATTGTTGGTCTGCTGGGTGCTAACGGAGCGGGCAAAACTACCCTAATGCGCGTTATTGCCGGCAGCGCCCCACACTTTGTTGGCAGCGTGAGCGTCGACGGGGCGGTTCAGCCCGTAGAACGCAAAGCCGTGGTGAGTTTCTCGGAGCAGATCGGTGGTACCCCGATTAGTACGCGAACCGCCAAAGTGGTGCAGGACTGGGCAGATTGGTATCCAGACTTTGACCGTAGCAAGTTCGATGAACTAGCCCAGTTTCTGGATATCGACATGCACGCGCGGTTGTCCAGCCTGTCCAAAGGGAACATGAAAAAGGTGGTCATTGCCCTCAGCTTGGCGCGGCGGGTGAAGTTATACTTGTTGGATGAGCCGTTTGATGGCATCGACAGCATGACCCGCAAGAAAATTATTGCCACCATCATCCAGTGGAAGCCATACGACGCGACTTTGGTAATTAGTGACCACCACGTCGGGGATATCGCCAACATTCTGGATACGGTCATGATTATTAAGGGCCACGATTTGGTGACCGATAAGCCAGCTGATGATATTCGCGCCACCGGTAAGAGCATTGAGGAATACTTTGAGGACGTTTACGCGGGGAGGAATACTGATGGAAAATAAAGTGCACGTGTTGCGCCAATTGCTACGGCAACGATGGCGTCTAGCTAATTGGGTCGTATTGGTATACCTGGCCGCAGTTGTTATCACCTGTGTCTGGATTACGATTGTGGACGGGTTCATTAAGGAAGCAGTACTCGGGGTGACCATGGGCTATGGTTTTTTCGCTGGGTGCGCGTTGTTTATCCTGTTGGCAATCGATCAGGAGCACGTTTGGGTTGGTAGCCGTTACCGGCTGGCACCAGTTGCGGACACAAAGTTGTACATACTGAACGTTCTGACCAGCTTTCTGGGCTTCCTCTACGGTGCCATCATTGGGACCGCGGTCATGGGCATTAGCGCGATTCCTTACCTGAACCGCGTATTCAGTCTGCCGCATACCGTGATGTTTGTGGTTTCCGGTGGGTTTCTGCTCATGTCGGTGTGCCTGTACTCCTGGATTTTTATCAGCATGGTGCACCTCGTGGGGGCGACGATCAGCGCCTTCTTACCGCCAATGCGGCAAAAGATTGTCACCTTTGTGTTCTACGTACTGGTCATTATCTTAGTGATTGTGGTGCTAAACGGCTTTGAGAACGGTATTGAGGAAATTCTACCCAACTACACACTGAGCTTCAGCCACGTGAATGCAATCAAAGACGCGGTGCCAGCCTTCTTTGCGGGTGGAGCAATCCTGTTACTTCAGGCTTCGCTGTATTCTGTGGTTAACGTACTGATGTTGCACAACTGGGTGGAGACGAAACAAGCGTAACCGGCAGAACTTTGTGTGGAAATCGTCCTTTGGGGTTGATACAATTGGTTTAGGAAGCGATTGCAACGACACCCTAACGGAGGACGGCAGCGATGAGATTATCGGCTTTAGCAGTTCTGAGTTTATTGGTGTTGGCCGGCTGTGGGCAACAATCGGCATCACACCATGATGGTTCGGCTAGTTCGGTTAGCAGTGCGAGCAGCGTTAGTGCGACGCCTAGCCGTGAGGTGAAGGTCTCGCTGAGTGCGGTGGTGGAGCTGATGCACGACCGCTGGGGTGATGACGTTGACCTGACCAGCATTGAGATTGAGCCGGTGGGCAGCCGCTATCAGTACGAGGTGGAGGCAGTCAACGACGATACCGAGTATCAGATGGTGCTAAACGGGCGGACGGGCAAAGTTGTGCGCCACAGCGAGCAACCGTTAGACGCCGACGAAGCCGGTGGAGCCGAGCGTCGTGAGAAGGGGATCGCCACCGATAAGTTGCGGGCGTTAGGCCACGTCACCGCCGCAGCAACCAAAGCGGTACCGGGGACGGCGACTGAGTGGTCGCTCAAAAAAGACGACGGCGTACCCGTGTGGTCCGTTAAGGTGCGGAGCAAGCAGGGCACGATGCATGAGGTCGACGTTCAGGCCGATAATGTGGCCGTATTGAGTAGTGAGGACGACGATTAACGATGGCTAGTTAGTCAATTAATTGAGGCGGCGACCGTATTTACGGTGGCCGCCTTTGCTATCCGTCGCCACTGTGCTGGTGTGCACTTGTGTTGGCCCGGTCCGTCCGCGCCACTTTGCCCGGTGCTATAATGGTGGGGATTGTGTGTCGTTCACGGCATAAATAAAGCAGCAGGGAAGCAGATAGACAATATGGATACAACCGAACAAACAGCGCGCATCGTGGCCGGGAACGCCGTCGTGCGGCCGGCGCTAGACGCTATGATAACCGCAGGAATAATGCCCGGGGCTGTATACGCCATACTAGATGGCGACGACACGTACATACAGGTTTTGGGTCAGGCGGCGACCGCGCCGGTGCCGCTGCCATTGGATGCGGGGATGTTTTACGACCTGGCTTCGTTGACCAAAGTAGTTGGAACCACGCCGCTATTTCTCCGGGCCGTACAGGATGGGCTGTTGGGCGTGGATCAGCCCATCAAAGACGTGTTGCCTGAGTTCACGGCTCCGCACGTAACCTTCAGGATGGCGTTGACACACACGTCGGGT
This sequence comes from Lacticaseibacillus pantheris DSM 15945 = JCM 12539 = NBRC 106106, assembly GCF_001591865.1. NCBI lineage: Bacteria > Bacillati > Bacillota > Bacilli > Lactobacillales > Lactobacillaceae > Lacticaseibacillus > Lacticaseibacillus pantheris. The sequence goes on along the minus strand of NZ_BCVS01000131.1, from coordinate 1,873 downwards.
TTAGACGGCTACATCCCGCACCGCGACGAGTTACCGCCGGACGAGCTCCGGCACGCCCTATTAACGCAGCTGCACGAGACGGCGGGCACGGGCCACGTGGTCCAGTACCGCGACGTGAATTTACTGCTGGTTGGCTGGGCGCTGGCAAAGGTGTACGGCGACCCGATTCAGCGGCTGATTACCGCGCGGGTACTGCCCGCGTTCGGGATGCGGACTAACGCCACCTTTAGCCCGGACGTACAACGAACGGTGCCCACCACGTACGATACTGAGGGCGGATTGCGTCGGGGTGTGGTCCACGACCCGAAGAGCGCTATCTTGGGCGCTGATTCGGGGGCGGCGGGCCTCTTTGCCAATATTGACGGGATGGTGCAGTTTGCCCACGTCACCTTTGGTCGGGTACAGCAGATTTTTCTGCACGAGAACTGGGCGGAAAAGCTCCAGCGTGACTTTGCCGGCGGCCGTAGTTTGGGTTTTGACTTACTTGAAGGTCCCGTATCGCACCGGCAGTGGTTGTACCATACGGGGTATACGGGCACGTTCATGTTGCTTGACCCCACTGCACACCGGGGCTTGATTGTGCTGGCAAACCGGGTTCACCCGGTTGTGCACCCAGAATTCCTAGATGCGCGCGATCGGCTGATTCCTCGGTTTTTAAGCGCCACAGAAAGCGCTTAGTGTGGTATCCTTACAGGTGTGAACGCATACGCTTACACGCGTGAAAAAGCCATAGATGGGAGCTTGATAATAGTGACAGAACCACTTTTCCTGAAACCATATTTCCAGCCAAAGATTTGGGGTGGCCGCAAGCTAGAACAATTTGGCTACGACCTGCCCGAAGGTAAAATTGGTGAGTGTTGGGCCATTTCTGGACACCCGCACGGGCCGGCAACGATTAAGAATGGCCCCCTCGCTGGCAAAACGGTGAGTCAGGCTTACGCCGAAGATGGTGAGTACTTTGGCAATCCGACCGACACGGTTTTCCCGTTGCTGACGAAAATTTTGGATGCTGAGGACAGCTTGTCGGTGCAGGTGCACCCTGACGACGCCTACGCCGAGGAGCACGAGCATGAATTGGGTAAGACGGAGTGCTGGTACGTCATTTCGGCGGAACCAGGCAGCTACTTGATTTATGGCCACCACGCAAAGACGCGGGCTGAACTCAAGCAGATGATTGAGGCCGGCGATTGGGACCACCTGTTACGCAAGGTGCCGGTGAAGACGGGCGACTTTGTTTACGTACCGAGTGGGACCATTCACGCGCTGAACAAAGGCATCATGGTACTCGAAACACAGCAGAGTTCCGACACCACGTACCGGTTATACGATTACGACCGGACGGACGATGCGGGCAACAAGCGTGAGCTCCACCTCAAGCAGTCGATTGACGTGACGACGGTGCCGAACCAGGATCCGCAGTTGGACATCAAGCACGAAAAGGTGGGCGACTCCACGTTGACGACGTTTGTCACGGCGCCGGTTAGTCCGTTCTTCTCCGTTTACCGTTGGCAGGTCCAGGGTCAGTTGCACTTGACCAAGTCGGCACCGTACACCTTAGTATCGGTGCTTGACGGCGAGGGCACGATCACGGTTGACGGCAAGAGCTTCCCGCTGAAGAAGGGCGACCACTTGATCCTGCCTACGCAGGTGGAGAGTTGGGACCTCGACGGGCAAATGGACATCATCGCTTCTACGCCTGGCCAGACTAAATAGTCATTTCTGTAGCTACACCTACGAATGTGGGTGTAGTTTTTTTAGCGGATGAAGGTAGTGGGTTGGGAGCGAACCCGCGGGTGGCCTTTGGGACTGCGGCTTACGTGTCCTACGCCGCAGGTTGCTACGTAGTGGTCGCCGGCAGCGTTGGTCGGGTTGG
>NZ_BCVS01000130.1:0-5778 GCF_001591865.1 Lacticaseibacillus pantheris DSM 15945 = JCM 12539 = NBRC 106106 | reverse complement strand
GGAGTACCCCACGAAAGCCGAAGCTCACCAACCTGACCAACGCTGCCGTTGGCCACTACCCAACCCGGTATTATCCGTACTAATATGTGTTATAATTACTCCATCAAAAAACTGAGGTGAATCAAAATGGCTGAACCGATTCGAATCGCTTACCTGTACGAAGATTTAATGAACACTTATGGCGATAGCGGCGACGTAAAGATTCTCCGTTACCTGCTGGAAGAACGCGGCCACGCGGTGCAAGTCGACAACGTTAGTCTTGACCGGCCGTTTGATGCCGATCAGTACGACTTTGTTTTCTTTGGCGGCGGACAGGACTACGAGCAGACCGTTGTTGCTAAGGACATTGGCCGACTCAAAGGTACGTTAACTGATTACATTGAGGCGGGGCACCCGATGCTGGGTATCTGTGGTGGCTACCAATTTTTGGGCACCAAGTACGAAATGGTCGACGGGACCACGATTGATTGTCTAGGCATTCTGCCATTCCACACGGTTTTCCGTCCTGAATCCCGGATGATTGGCGATACCAAGTACGAAACTGACTTTGGCACCGTGACGGCATTTGAAAACCACAGTGGTTGCACCTACTTTGACGATACGGACAAGCTACGTCCGTTCGGTAAGATGGTCGAAGGTTTCGGTAACAATCCTGAGGAAGGTGTCGAGGGTGTGCGGTACAAGAACACCTTTGGCAGTTACTCACACGGTCCGTTGCTGCGGAACCTGAACGTTGCTAAGGCGTTCGCTGACATGATTGAAGCACGGCACGAGCAACGGCTCAACGTTGCAGTTCCGGCTTAAGGTAGTAATAATGGTTCGTAGTTGTTGCGGGGCGCAAGCTCAGGCAATGGCTGCGAACCCTTTTTGTTACGCGTGAAACCATCCAAACGTCGCCGCCTATGGGTTGTTAAAGCGGCGTGGGTGGGCTAAAATTGAACGTGACGTGAAACGCGATAGTGTTCCACAATTATCAGCGCAAAAACTGCGTTGTATCGGGTTATGATGATATTTTTTGAGATGAGGAGACGCGATGAACCCAGAAGAATTTGCCGCCGCACTGGCGCAGTCCGGCGTTGAGCTGAGCGACGCACAACGGGCACAGTTTGCGGAGTACTATACATACTTGGTGGCGGAAAATCAGAAAATGAACTTAACCGCCATCACTGACGAGGGGGACGTGTACCTAAAGCACTTCTACGACTCGGTCACCCCGCTGCTGGCCTTTCCGCAGTTGCGAACGGCCACGCTGACGGTTTGTGACGTGGGTGCGGGCGCTGGTTTCCCGTCACTGCCAATGAAGATACTGAATCCCAACCTGGAAGTGACCATCGTTGATTCACTCCAGAAACGCATCGATTTTCTTGACCGACTTTGCCAGCGACTGCACCTCAAAGGGGTACACCTAGTGCACGCGCGCGCTGAGGAATTCGGCCGTAAGCAGTCACCAGACCGCGAGTCGTTCGCGCTGGTCACTGCGCGGGCGGTCGCCGCACTGGATGTGTTGGCAGAGTTGTGCCTGCCGCTGGTCCAACTTGGAGGCCAGTTCATCGCCATGAAGGGCATGCAGGGAGCCAACGAGGTGGCGCAAGCAGACAAGGCCATCAAAATTCTTGGGGGTCATGTGGTTGACGATCGCGAATTGACGCTACCCGTCGAGGAGGCACCACGTCACCTGGTGGTCATCGACAAGGTTGTCAGGACGCCCAAGAAGTATCCCCGTAAACCCGGGACACCAGCAAAACAACCAATTGGGGGGCAATAACCATGGCATTCAACTTTTTTAACCGTAAGAAGTCTGACGATGAGACCGTCAAAAAGCTTCCTACAGACGCAATCGTTCCGAACCGCTTCCAACCACGCAAAGTGTTCCAGGAAGAGGCACTGAACGAATTAGCTTTGACCATTAAACAGCATGGGTTACTGCAACCAATCGTTGTCCGCGAGTACGATCCGGGCCGCTACGAGATTATTGCGGGTGAACGCCGCTTTCGGGCGGTGACCACACAATTGGCCTGGACGGAGATTCCTGCCATTGTGACTACGATGGCTGATGATGAATCCGCCGCGATGGCTTTGATTGAAAACTTGCAACGTGCGGACTTGTCACCCATTGAGGAGGCACAAGCGTACTCCGATTTGATGAGCCAAAACGCCATTACCCAAGAGGGCATTGCCCGCCGGGTGGGCAAAAGCCAATCGTTCGTCGCGAATAAGCTACGGCTGCTGAAACTAAGTCAGCCCGTCCAGGCGGCCATCATGAATGGTTCCATCACCGAGCGGCAGGGCCGGGCAATGTTAAAGCTGGATGACCACCAACAGCAGGATGTGCTTAACCAGATTGCGGCTGATCGTTTGAACGTCAAGGAAACCGAGGCTTTGGTTCAGTCCATTTTGGCCCCAGCAGAGGCGGACGAGCCCGCCGAAGAACAGGGCGACCAACCTCAGGCGAAGACGCCGGCCAAGAAACCGCGGCGCCGCACCGCTTTGAACGCGGACACCCGGGTTGCTGTTAACACCATTAAGAAGTCGCTCAAGATGGTCCAGCAAGCGGGTATGGATGCATCCATGCGCGAAGAGGATGCCGATGGGGTGCACCGCATCATCATCGAGATTCCGGATCAGCAGCAGGCCGAGGTCACTAAGAAGGCGGCCAAGGCCCAGCCCAAGGCAACTAAAGCGGCCAAGGACTAACCAGCGGCTGATACTGGTAACGACAAGAGACAGTTTGAATTGGAGGTTAACATGGCACACGTAATTGCGGTGGCAAACCAAAAGGGCGGTGTGGGTAAAACCACGACAACCGTCAACCTGGGGGCGTGCCTGGCAAATGCCGGCAAGCACGTTTTGATAGTGGATGCGGACGCCCAGGGTAACGCAACTAGCGGCGTGGGTATTGATAAGCCCCGCGTCGAAAAAGATATTTATGATGTCTTGGTGGATGAAGAACCCATTACCTCCGCAATCCTACACACGGACCACGAAGGGCTTGATATTGTACCCGCAACGATCCAATTAGCGGGCGCCGAAATTGAGCTCACCTCGCAGATGGCACGGGAAATGCGCCTAAAGTTAGGGTTACAACCAATTCGTGCGGATTATGATTACATTCTGGTTGATTGCCCCCCGTCTTTGGGTCAGCTAGCCATCAACGCGTTTACCGCGGCCGACACTATCCTGATTCCGGTGCAAAGTGAGTATTACGCCCTAGAAGGTTTGAGTCAGTTGCTCAACACCGTTAAGTTGGTGCAAAAACACTTTAATCCCGATTTGGCGATTGAAGGGGTGTTGCTGACCATGTTTGATGCCCGGACCAAGCTGGGTAACCAGGTCATCACGGAGGTACGTTCCCACTTTGGTGATAAGGTGTACCATACCGTTATTCCGCGCTTGACGCGTTTGGCGGAGGCACCGAGTTACGGTCAACCCATCGTCGACTTTGACCCCAAATCGCGGGCGGCGGAAGTTTACGAAGATTTAGTGCGGGAGGTGCTGGCAGCTCATGGCGAATAACAAGAACAAAAAGGGGCTTGGTCGCGGAATTGATGCAATTTTCAGCAATTTCGAGGATCAGGAACCGCAAACAGATAGCGTATCCGAAGTACAACTAGATCAAATTCGGCCCAATCCGTACCAGCCCCGGCGTACGTTTAACGAGGACGCCCTCAACGACTTGGCCAATTCCATCAAGGAATCAGGGGTCTTCCAACCCATTATCGTGCGCGAGAGCGTGAACGGGTACGAAATCATCGCGGGCGAGCGGCGGTACCGGGCGTCCAAGATGGCTGGTAAGGCTACCATTCCGGCCATCGTCCGCACCTTTGATGACGAAGCCATGATGGAAGTGGCGGTCCTGGAGAACCTGCAGCGTGAGGACCTGTCGCCAATCGAAGAAGCGCGGGCCTACGACACTTTGATTAAGAAATTGAACATTACCCAGGCCGAAGTCAGCAAGCGTCTCGGCAAGAGTCGGCCGTACATCGCGAACTATTTGCGGCTGCTATCCCTGCCAGAATCCGTTAAGCGGTTGGTGGATGCGGGTGATTTGTCCATGGCCCAGGCCCGGAGCCTGCTGAGTTTGAAACGCAAGTCGCAGATTGTCCCGATGGCGCGGAAGACTGTCAGTGAGGGCTTGACGGTCCGTCAGCTGGAAAAGTTGATTGCGCGGGCCAACGCGAATGGTCAGGAGCCAACTAAGGGGTCACGGAAGTCCGCTAAGTCACCATACGTGCGTGCGAGCGAGAACCAGTTGGGCGACCGGTTTGGCACCAAGGTTAACATTGAGCAGACCAAAAAGGGTACTGGCAAGATTGAAATTGACTTTGAGAGTGAAGCAGACCTTAACCGTGTGTTAGCATTACTAGATGTAAACCTCGATTAAGGAGTAGGAGGTACCGCATGTACGATTTACACGATATCGTGGAAATGAAAAAGCCGCATGCTTGTGGAGCTAACAGCTGGGAAATCATCCGTATGGGTGCGGACATCAAGGTTAAATGCCAGGGATGTGGGCACATCGTGATGATGAGCCGCCGCGACTTTGAAAAGCGGATGAAGAAAATCCTGCAGCACGCGGAGCATGATCAGGACGCTTAGGCGTTGTGGGGTTTGTTACTAGTACAGCCAAGATTACCAAGAGAAAGTAGGAATATTGCAAATGTCACTTACAGCCGGAATCGTCGGGTTGCCGAACGTCGGCAAATCGACCCTGTTTAACGCAATTACGAAGGCGGGGGCCGAAATGGCCAACTACCCGTTTGCGACAATTGACCCAAACGTGGGGATGGTCGAGGTGCCAGATAGTCGTCTGGCCCGCATTGACGAGCTCATCCCAGCCAAGAAGCTTATCCACACCACCTTTGAGTTCACCGATATCGCGGGTATCGTGAAGGGTGCCAGCAAGGGTGAAGGTTTGGGAAACAAGTTCTTGGAGAACATTCGCCAGGTGGACGCGATTGTCCACGTGGTGCGGGCGTTTGACGACGATAACATCACCCACGTGAACGGCAAAATTGACCCGCTCGACGATATGGCTACGATCAACATGGAGCTGGCGATTGCCGATTTGGACAGCGTAACGAAGCGTTACGCCAAAGTGGAGAAGACGGCGCGGGCACACGACAAGGAAGCGGAAGCAGAGTTTGCCGTGTTGAAGAAGATCAAGCCAGTGCTGGAAAACGGCGACCCGGTTCGGAGCATCGACTTTGACAAGGAAGAGCTGAAGATTGTTAAGGGGCTGTTCTTGTTGACGAGCAAGCCGGTGCTGTACGTGGCTAACATTGCCGAAGACTTCATGGCCAATCCGGACGAGAGCCCGTACATGGTGGCCATCAAGGAACAGGCGGCTAAGGAAGGCGCGGAGGTGATCGCGCTGGCAGCCGAGGCCGAGGAAGAGATTAGTGAGCTGGATGATGACGACAAGGCGGATTTCTTGGCCTCGGAAGGCGTGGATGAGTCCGGTTTGGACAAGCTGATTAAGGCGAGTTACCACCTGTTGGGGTTGGCAACGTTCTTCACGGCTGGTGGTAAGGAGACGCGTGCGTGGACGTTCCGTCGGGGGATGAAGGCGCCGCAGGTTGCGGGGATTATTCACTCGGACTTTGAGCGTGGCTTCATTAAGGCGGAGACGATGTCGTTTGAGGACCTGGATAAGTATGGTAGTGTGGCGGCGGTACGCGAGGCGGGCCGGTTGCGGCAAGAAGGTAAGGAGTACCAGGTTCAGGACGGAGATATTATTGAGTTTAGGTTTAATGTGTAAGAGAGCGGAGCCCCGCGGGT
>NZ_BCVS01000129.1:0-5991 GCF_001591865.1 Lacticaseibacillus pantheris DSM 15945 = JCM 12539 = NBRC 106106 | reverse complement strand
CCCCACGTAAGCCGCAGCTCACCGGTCCGATCAACGCTGCCGGCCTCCACTAGCGTAGCAACCTACGGCGTAGGGCACGTAAGCCGCAGTTCACCGGTCCAACCTACGCTGCCGCCACCCGCTACTTCGCCGCTGCCCGGGCACGTAGGCGTTGGACGGCTTTAATGAGGGCGGCCGCAAACGCGTCGATGTCCTCCGCCGTCGTCACCGTGCCGTACGATATGCGAATAGACTCCGCGATGCGCGGCGAATCCTCACCGAACATCGCCGTCAGGACGTGTGACGGCTCCAGACTGCCCGCCGTACATGCCGAGCCACCCGAAACCGCAAAGCCGGCCAAATCTAGGTTGGTCTGCAGCGCGTACGTGGACACTCCCGGCAGCCACAAATTCAGCACGTGTGGCAACCGCTCATGTTCAAGGTTACCGTTCACGTGGAACTCTACCCCTGCATCCGTCAACGCGGAAGTAATTTGCCGCGTAAAGCCCACGTACCGGTCCTCTAGCTCCGCCTTAGCGTGCTTATCCAGTCGCTGCACCGCGGCCGCAAAGCCGACAATGCCCGGAATATTTTCCGTACCAGCGCGACGCTTAGTCTCCTGCTCACCGCCCAACAAAAACGGCTGAATGTGCACCTGGTCATCCCGGTACAACAAGCCCACACCCTTCGGACCATTCAGCTTGTGGGCCGACGCCGACAGCATGTTGATCCCCAGCGCGGCCGGATTGATGTCCTCCAACCCGAACGCCTGTGTCGCGTCCACGTGGAACCACGCCTGATGGTTGCGCAAGCGCGCCCCCACTTTGTCAATCGGCATCCGGCTGCCAACCTCGTTGTTACCCCACATCAGGGTTACCAACGTGGTCTCGTCATCAAGGGCCGCATCAAAGTCGCTCACGCTAATTTCACCATTTTCATCGACCGGCAAGTACGTGACCCGAAAGCCCTCACTTTCCAACCGCCGCAACGGGTTCAATACCGACAAGTGCTCAATTGCACTCGTGATAATGTGCATTCCCTGATCGCGCCGTGCGTACGCCGTCCTGATAATGGCAGTATTGTTACTCTCGGTCGCCCCACCCGTAAACACCACGTTAGCGGCATCCGTGTGCAGCGCATCGGCCACCGTCTGGCGAGCTTTGTCCAGCGCGGAGTGCGCCTGCCGCCCATAGTAGTGGGTCGAGCTGGCGTTCCCAAAATCTGCGTTCATTTGTTCCGTCATGGCCGCCACCACGTCCGGATGCATTGGTGTGGTGGCCGCATTGTCCAAGTATACGTGCTTCATTTCTGTGCCCCTTTTCCTGGCGGGCTCCCCCGCCATAGCTAATAAAAGCCACCAACCCAATTTGGGTCCGTGGCCAGCAGTAAATCTAGTTAATAATCTACATTAAAGCGCCGCAAGGAACGCCAACAGCATGGACGCACTACGCTTGCCCGCTTCGACAATGAATTCGTCGAAACTGACGCTGGCATTTTCGTCGCCCACGTCGCTCATCGCGCGGATGACCACAAATGGCGTGTGGAACTGGCTCGCTACCTGGCCGATAGCAGCCCCTTCCATTTCACTAGCCAAAGCTTGTGGAAAAATACCCTTAATCCGTTCGATTGCTGGTGTACTACTAATAAACTGGTCACCAGAAACGATGAGTCCAGTGTGCGTAGTCAGATCCGTTGCTTCGGCTGCCGCAGCAATTTTAGCCACAAAGTCGGCGTCGGCAGTGAAAATCTGCGGTTGTTGTGGCAATTGACCCGGTTTATAACCGAACGCCGTGGAGTCAACGTCGTGATAAGCCACACCCGTGCTGACCACCACGTCGCCCACTTTTAGTCCAGTACCAATACCACCTGCGCTACCAGTGTTAATCAGTACATCCGGCTGGTAGTGGTCCAATAGTACGGCCGCAACCATGCCGGCCTGCACTTTGCCAATCCCGGATTCCACCAGGGTGACTTCTTGGCCACTAATATGACCGTGGAAGTAGTGTTGACTGGCGACCACTTCTTCCTGTTGGTCTTCGAGTACCGCCAACAGTTCACGGATTTCTTCTTCCATTGCACAGATAACACCAATTTTCATTACGAGACGTCCTCCTTGACGACGATATTACTACCCTAACTAAACGAAAAACAGCACCAACGCCACGATGATGAGCATCACCACCACAATCCCAATGGCCCAGTTCAATTTGGCCTTCAGTGCGGAGACCTTGTGGTACGCTTCCTGGTCAATCCGCTGCTTGCCCTTGGCTTCAGCGCGACTTGCTTCCTGCTCCCGCGCATAATCGCGTTCAACGGCGACGCGCTGGCGGTCCCGTTCGCGAGCAGCCTCAGCGGCTTGCTCACGAGCTTCCCGAGCTTCCTTACGCGTTTGTGGCTCCATTGGTGGTCCTCCTGTTCCTATAACTGGTAATAATAATACACGTTTGTGGAGCCTTTGCCAAAATCTCCCGCCCAATCTTTAAGGCAAAGTTATGCAGGCAATTAAAACGGGTTAGCCTTACCGGTACAGCCGCCCACACAATCAACATGCTGGCGGCACATCTTAGTGACCACTTTGGGCATAATATTTATACCCAACAAAGCGCATTCATTGCCCATAAACGGGCATTTTGCCGCTGAATAAATTGCCGAACTATGTTATCATCAGGGTGCAAATCAAAGGGAGGTTCTCGTAATGACACAACCAGTAATTACCGATTATTTGTTTGATGAAGCAGCCTACAATACCCATGATGGTGGTTACATACCGCTGGAAAAACCCTCCACGCCACCGCAACCACTAGCCATTCCCGCCATTGCCACACCCGATCGCGTTGACGGCAAAGATGTTTACTATACAATCACCGCTCAAACCGGTGAAGTCCAGCTATTACCTGGAGCCAAGACCAAAACGTGGGGCTACAACGCCCCACTGTTGGGCCAGACCTTTGTTTACCGGGATGGTCAAACCATTCACCTACACCTAGTGAACCACCTACCCGAAGTGACCACGTTCCACTGGCACGGGCTGGATATTCCCGGGCCAATTGAAGACGGCGGGTGCCATGCTCCGGTTTACCCTGGTGAAAGTCGTGACGTCACGTTCACAATCAACCAGCCCGCATCAACGGACTGGCTCCACGCGCACCCTTGTCCATCCACGGCCGAGCAAGTTTGGCACGGTCTCGCGGCGATGGCCATCGTGCAGGACGAACACGAGGAATCTTTGCCGCTACCACGTAACTATGGTGTTGACGACATTCCGTTGATTCTTCAGGACCGGCGTTTTCACGAGGACAACCAGTGGGACTACCGCGCCGACTACGATCCCGATGGCGTCCAGGGGCCAACGGCAATGATTAATGGCACCATCAACCCCTACTTTGACGTGACCACGCAGAAGGTGCGTCTCCGCATCCTGAACGGTTCCAACCGTCGGGAGTGGCGGTTGCACTTTAGTGACGACCTGCAGTTCACCCAAATTGCGGGCGATAATAGCCTACTGCCGACCCCGGTACCGTTCACGCACCTCATGATTACCTGTGCGGAACGGCAGGAAATCGTGGTCGACTTTGGTCAGTACCAGCCGGGCGACGAGGTGACGCTCTACTCGGATGACGTCCCAATTGTGACGTTCCGCATTCGCGACTTTGCCCCCGACACTACCACCATTCCGGAACACCTATTCGACGTGCCTGAATACAAAGTTGACCCGGAATTGCCGGTCAAGAACGTGGTCCTCTCCGGTATGGATGAAGAAGTCATGATTGACGGCAAAAAGTTCGATATGCAACGTATCGATTACGAAATGCCGATGGGCCAGGCCCAAATTTGGGATATTACCAGCACCAACACCATGGTAGGCGGGATGATCCACCCCTACCATATGCACGGGACGGCCTTCCAGGTTATTAGCCGCAACGGGCATGCACCGTACCCCAACGAAACTGGCCTGAAGGATACCGTCAGCATTAACCCACACGAACACGTGCGGATCAAGGTACTGTTTAACGTGCCCGGCGTCTTCATGTACCACTGCCACATTATTGAGCACGAGGACGGTGGGATGATGGCGCAGATCAAAGTGGTCGACCCCAAGCACCCCGACGTTCAGTACCACCTGATGGATCACCACACGTTGATGAAGGCTTTTGCTGAAGAACGTGGCGTTTCCATGGATGACCTGTGGCTGGGCGGCATGGAGTCATACAAGAAGATGGGCATGCACATGTAGGCACGCCTACACAAAGACGCTCACGTCGCCCTGGGTAGCGTGAGCGTCTTTGTCTGCTAACTCATTGTAACTACTGCAAAGAAGGTGCACCCGATGACTAATGAGCGAGTACTATCAATTCCTAACGCCATCAATCTACGCGAACTCGGTGGGTATCCCACCAGTTCGGGCCGGACGTTAGCGTGGCACAAAATTCTCCGGTCAGGCACATTGAGCTACCTCGATGCCGATGGTGAGCAAGCCTTGGCGGACTATGGCGTAAACACGGTGGTCGATTTACGGAGCGACACGGAGGTAGCCATGTCCCCCGATAAGTTGTTGCCCGGCACGGACTACCATCACCTTTCAGTCTACCCGCTATCTGGCCAACCCAGCTTCTGGGATAAAATTCGGCGGCGGCCCCACCCGCAACACCGCAACTGGGACCTCGCGGATGCCTACCTAGAAATGTTGGTTGACCATCACGCTTTGGCCGCCTACCGGCAGATGTTCGCGCTCATGTTGGCTAACACGGCGCCGGACCACGCCCTGGTTTTCCACTGTGCAGCGGGCAAGGACCGTACCGGGATTGGCGCGATGATGATTGAGGGCATATTGGGGGTGCCAGAGCGCGTGATGCGTGCTGACTACCAACTCACCAACTTGGTGCTCGCTAATCCTGAGGGTATGAGTAGTGCGAGCGTTAACGAGCGGCTACTCCACGGCGGGTCCGCTGTGGTCAACGAGATGAACGCGGAGACGGCGAGCGGTACCACCTTTGACTCCGTAGCACAGTTTGTTAATGATGAGTTGGGTGGCTGGCAGAAATATGCTCGGCAAGAACTGCGGCTGTCTGCTCACGATATTCAGGATTTTGTGCGCCTCTATCTGGAAAAGTGATTAGTCCCGGCGCAAGAACACGAGCCGGCGATCCGTAGAATAATCGGGTGCAAAGGCGTAGTGCGGATCGTCAAACTCCGTCAACTCAGCAACTGTACCCACATTACGTTCCGCAGCAAAACGAATCATGGATCCGCGCGCCATCTTTGCATAGGTGGCGCGCGTTTTTACGTGCCCATCAACTAGGTGACCAAAAACAACGTCAATTAATTGGTCAGGACCCTCTAGGTATGGGGTAACCGCGCGCACGTATTCCTGCGAGGCCAAATTAATAACGGGGCATTGCCAGTCGAGTGCGCCATAAACTTTGCGCCCCCAGAATGCGTACAAGTTCCGGTCCGTACCTACCTGCATGCGACTACCCATTTCGAGACGGTACGGCACGATAGCATCAAAGGGACGCAGCACGCCATAGAAGCCAGACAAGATCCGCAAATGTTTCTGTAAGTACGCCAGACCAGCGTGGTCCAGCAGATCGGGCGCCATATTTTGGTACTGAATACCAACGTAAGCCATTACGGCTGGTGTAACGTGTTCACGCAGATTCACGTGCTGGAGCCAGTCATAGTTGGGGCGGGCGACCTTATCGCTGGCTACCCACAGCTTCTTCGCCTGCGCGTACGTTAGCGACCGCAACTGCGTTAGCAAAGTAGCGGCTTCGTCGATGTACTGGGGCCACCCCAATGTGTCGAAACTATCCGTATCCGTGCGCATCTGCTTGGCCGGCGCGATGATAAACTGCATAGGCTGCCTCTCTTCCAGTGTCATATCTTTCTGTCGCTTTATTGTACCACCCGGTGGCGGTTCTGGCCGGCGGGGGTGCTGTGGGGTGCTACTACTTGGTGACCGCTGCTAGTGGCTGGTTGTACTGGCGCGGTGGCTCCGGTTGAGCGGCTGGT
>NZ_BCVS01000128.1:0-6035 GCF_001591865.1 Lacticaseibacillus pantheris DSM 15945 = JCM 12539 = NBRC 106106 | reverse complement strand
TCACCGTGGAGCGGTCCACAAAGGCGCAGCACCACACAGCACCGCCAACGCTCAGAACCGCCACCTTTAGCAACTTTTGCAAACGTGGTTGACAGCCATATTGATAATGGTTAGTATCATTGGTGAATACTTTCGTAGCCAATGATGGACGAGAAGAGACCGCACGAAGCGACCCGGGATGGTGCAAGCCGGGAATGGTCGACAAGACAATCCTGAGGCTGATATTACTCCGGTCGCCACCGTTATGGTTGAGTAAAACAGTAAGGTGGTACCGTGCACGCACCCTTCGTCCAACGACGGAGGGTGCTTTTTATTGTCCGGCGTCGCGGGCTCCATTTGATCCTGCGACGCCGGGCGCGAAAGCACGACAAAAATTATTCACGTGGGTGGTGTGCAACCTCACCGCCACACAATAGGGGAGAGAACATATGGCATATCAACGACCAAAGGGTACTGCGGACATTTTACCCGGAGACAGTGAATCATGGCAGCACGTTGAACGTGTCGCCAACGACATCTTTAACCGCTACCGCTACCACGAAATACGAACACCCATCTTTGAAAGTGCGGACGTCTTTGCCCGTTCGTCGGGTGAGACCAGCGATATCGTGTCCAAGGAAATGTATACCTTTAAGGACAAAGGCGACCGGATGATGGCGCTCCGTCCAGAGGGCACTGCCGGCGTCGTGCGGGCTTACGTCGAGAACAAGCTGTACGGGCCAGAGTTTGGTAAGCCGTACAAAGTATGGTACAAGGGCCCCATGTTCCGTTACGAACGCCCACAATCCGGACGTCAGCGCCAATTCCATCAGATTGGGGTGGAAGCATTCGGCAGTAGTAGTCCCGCCCTGGACGCTGAAACCATCGCAATGGCCCGCGACCTGCTCACCACTATGGGCGTGGCCAACCTGAAATTCGTCATCAACACGTTGGGTGATCCGGATAGTCGCGCGGCCTTCCACCAGGCGCTGATCGACTACTTGACGCCGTTCAAAGACGAACTGTCTGACGATTCCAAGGTGCGTCTTGAGAAGAACCCGTTGCGCATTTTGGATAGCAAGGATCACCACGACCAGGAAATTGTGGCCAACGCACCATCAATCCTGGACTACCTAACCGACGCCGCTAGGACCCACTTTGAGGCCGTGCAGCAGAACCTCACGACCTTGGGGATTGAATACGAGGTCGACAGCACCATGGTCCGGGGGTTGGATTACTATAACCACACCATCTTTGAGGTCATGAGCAGCAGTCCAGTCTTCGGCAGCGGCTACACCACCGTGCTTGCTGGTGGGCGCTACAACGGCCTGGTTGAGCAGCTCGGCGGCCCGGACACGCCCGGCGTCGGCTTTGCTATGGGGGTTGAGCGCTTGATGTTACTCCTGGGTGACCAGGTTGAACCGGCCCAGCTGGACACGTACATTGTCGCGATTGACCAGAGTGCCCAAGAGACGGCGCTCCAGTTAGCAACCGCTATTCGCGGCCAGGGTTACAGTGCCGACATGGACTTCATGGACCGGAAGGCCAAAGCCCAGTTTAAGTCCGCGAACAAAGAGGGTGCCCGGCTGACCATAACTCTGGGTAGCCAGGAATTGGCGGATCACACGGCCAGCGTCAAAGTGATGGCTACGGGGCAGCAGGAAGTTGTGCCGCAGTCCGACCTGACCAGCGACTTTGCCGCCGTTGTGGCACGTCTCACTGCCACCAAATAATGGGTATTTTGAAGGGAACTGATACTAATGAATAAACGTACAATGTATGCGGGTGACGTCACGGCCGCCAACCTTGGCCAAACCGTCACGCTGATGGGTTGGGTACGGAAGCGACGCAGCCTGGGTAACCTGATTTTTGTTGATTTGCGCGACCGTGCCGGCCTCGTGCAGCTGGTCTTTTCGTCCGCGCTCGACCCGGATGCGCTTGCGGTTGCCAACACGTTGCGTAGCGAATACGTCATCGCCGTGACCGGTGAAGTTAAGAACCGCGGCGAAAAGGAAATCAACCGTAACCTGAAGTCCGGCGAAATTGAGGTGGAAGTCCACGCCATTGAGATTCTGAACAAGGCCAAGACGCCACCATTTACGATTGAAGATAACGTCGACGCCACCGAAGAGTTGAAGTTGAAGTACCGCTACCTGGACCTCCGCCGGCCAGAGATGCAGGCGGCAATCATGACCCGTTCCCGGATCATGGCTTCCACCAACCGCTACTTTGAAGACCATGACTTTGTGAACATCGAAACTCCCGACCTCACCAAGAGCACGCCAGAAGGTGCCCGCGACTACCTGGTACCGTCACGTGTGTACCCAGGGACATTCTACGCATTGCCACAGTCACCCCAGCTATTTAAGCAGCTGCTGATGGGGGCCGGCTTTGACCGGTACTTCCAAATCGCGCGTTGTTTCCGTGATGAGGATCTGCGTGGTGACCGCCAGCCAGAGTTTACGCAGATTGACATGGAGACCTCATTCCTGAGTGCTGAAGAAATTCAGGACATCACTGAGGGCCTGATTGCCCAAGTAATGCAAGACGTGATGAACGTTGAAGTTGAGCGTCCTTTCCGCCGGATTACGTGGCAGGACTCTATGGACCGCTTTGGTAGTGAGAAACCCGACCTGCGCTTTGGTATGGAAATTCAGGACGTCTCGGCACTCGTCAAGGACAGTGATTTCAAGGTGTTCAGTGGCGCCGTTGCCAACGGCGGCATGGTGCGTGCCATCGTCTTGCCTGGCGGGGCGGACAAGTACTCCCGCAAGGCCATCGACAAGCAGGCCGATTACATCAAGCGTTTTGGCGCCCACGGTCTAGCTTGGCTCAAAGTCACTGACGACGGTATTTCTGGCCCCATTGCGAAATTCTTTGGTGATGGTCGCGAACTGACTGACGCGTTAGGAGCCAAGAGTGGCGACATGGTCATGTTTGCTGCCGACAAGTTCAAAGTGGTGGCGGATACTCTGGGCTACTTGCGTTCATACTACGGCAAGGACTTGGGTCTGATCGATGAGAACCAATTTGCCTTTTGCTGGGTTGTGGACTGGCCACTATTTGAATTCGACGAGGGCGATAACCGCTGGGTTCCAGCACACCACCCGTTCACCATGCCGAACGAAGAGGACGTACACCTGCTCGACACCGACCCACACAGTGCCCATGCTCAAAGCTATGACATTATCCTGAACGGTTACGAGTTGGGTGGGGGCTCCATCCGTATCCATACTCGCGAGATTCAGGAGAAGATGCTGAAGGCGCTCGACTTCACTCCCGAACGAGCCAATGCCCAGTTTGGTTTCCTGCTAGACGCGCTCGAGTACGGCTTCCCGCCGCATGGTGGTCTGGCCATCGGCTTGGACCGCTTTGCCATGTTGCTAGCACACAAGGACAACATTCGCGACGTGATTGCTTTCCCTAAGAACAGCAAGGCTAGCGAACCAATGACCAAGGCACCGACAGCAGTTGCTCCAGATCAGCTAGTGCCACTCGGTATCGACGTAACCGTTGACCCAACGGCAGAGGAACATGACGAACCCGAAGAATAGTTTAGTTTATAAAAATTGAAACTATCAAACAATACCCCCAACATAGTGCTGGGGGTATTTGCTTGAACTCCGAACCACGTTTTGACCGTCATCCCAGTGGGGGTTGGTCTGCGTGGTATACTTAGGGCACGATTAATTACTGGGAAGGAACCGCTATGCAAGAGCTTGACCGTTTAATTAGGCGTCACCAAAACTGGAGCCGGCTATCCGCCGCGTTTCTGTACGCCGTCTGTGTATCCGTTGCTTTGAACATGTTCTGGGAGCCAGGAGGGGTCTACGCCTCCGGAATCACCGGTGCCGCGCAACTAATTGCGGCGGTCGTCCAGCGGTGGTTCAACTTTGCGTTGCCCGGCGGCATGAAGATGAGCGACATTTTTCCAACTGGGACCTGGTTATTCCTGCTGAACGTCCCGCTGTTTATTCTGGCCTGGCGTAAAATTGGCCACCGGTTCACGATGTTCACGTTCCTCGCCGTCGTATTCTCAACCATCATGTTGCGGTTAATCCACGTGCCAACGCTCACGACCGACCCCATTATCTGCGGTATCTTTGGCGCGGTCGTGAACGGCTTTGGGACAGGCTTTGCGTTGCGTAACAATATTTCGACCGGGGGCCTGGATATTTTAGGCATCGTCATCCGGAAGCGGACCGGCTCGTCTATTGGTCAGGTGAACATCGCGTTTAACGTCGTCATTGTGATTCTGGCTGGTGCCATGTACAGTTGGCCACACGCGCTGGTATCAGCCCTCTCCATTTTCATCAACGGGCGCATCATTGATTCACTCTACACGCGCCAGCAGCGACTGCAGGTGATGATAGTGACGGCAAAGCCGCACGAGGTCATTAATACCATCCAAAGTGAATTACGGCACGGCATTACGATTGTGCACGACGTCGAGGGGGCCTTTAAGCACGAAGAAAAGACCATCTTGTTCACTGTTATTAGCCGCGCAGAGATGTACGACCTGGGTAGCGCAGTGAAGAAGGCCGACAAGTATGCCTTTGTCTCGATGACCGAGGCCGTCAAAATTATGGGACGCTTTTACGAACCGCAAATTCGATGATTAGATACAAAAAAAACCAGTACCGGAGCACCCACAATGTACGGGTGCTCCGGTACTGGTTTTTGATTAGTGTTACTTGTTGTTGTCGAACACGTCCATCCCCAAGTGTTCCATGATGAGTGTGGCCGTCTCTTCAATTGACCGGTGAGCCGTGTTGATGACGGTACAGCCCAACTTGGCGTACAGTTGGTTAGCGTAATCCAACTCTTGCATCACCTGTTCTCGAGCTGAGTAGGTGGTGTCAGGGCTTAGTCCGTAAGCCAACATACGTTGACGACGAAATTCCATCAAAATTTGCGGATCCGTGGTGAGCCCCACAACTTTCTGTGGGTCAACCTGGTAGATTTCGTCCGGAATTGTGGATTTAGGAACGATGGGCAGGTTTGCCACCTTAATGTTGCGGTTAGCGAGGTAAAGGGACAAAGGCGTCTTGCTAGTGCGTGACACACCGAGGAGTACCAGGTCGGCTTTGAGGAAACCGCTGGGATCCTTACCATCATCGTAAGTCACAGCAAACTCAATGGCATCAATCTTGTTAAAATACTGTTCGTTCAAATCATGCACCCCACCGGAAATGCCGCTGGGTTCCTCGTCAAAATGTTTGCTGATGCCGCGGACAATGGGGGAGAAGACGTCGTAGTTCAACAACCCAATCTGCTCGGAATACGCCACGGCGTCCTCGGCGAAGTCGGAGGTGGCCAGCGTATTGATGACGATACCGTCGTCGCCTTTGGCCTTGTCCAGCACCTCGTGCAGTTGTGCGTGTGACTTAATGAATGGGTACCTTAAATAACGGGGGGTTAACCGGGGAAACTGGGCCGCAACTGCGTGTGCAAGTTGCATGGCCGTTTCGCCCACCGCGTCGGACAGGATGTAAAAATTAATTGTTCGTGACATGGGACCATCGACTCCTTCTGCATGAAAATGCGTGCTTTTTTGATACCGCTATCATAGCATATTACGGCAAATCCCCGAAATAATCCGTACCATCTGGTGTAATTTTCAATTTTTATGCAGGATAGCGTTGACGCTGGTGCAACGGTTAGCTATAATATTTAAGAATTGTTGGGCCGATTCGTCCGCAATTACACCGATCCGGAGGGAGGGATAACACATGGCAAAGACAGTTGTTAAGAAAAACGAATCTCTCGACGATGCACTCCGCCGGTTTAAGCGGACGGTTTCTAAGTCTGGTACTCTGGCCGAATACCGCAAGCGTGAATTCTACGAAAAGCCAAGCGTCAAGCGTAAGCTTAAGTCAGAGGCAGCACGTAAGCGCAAGAAGCGTAAGTTTTAATTAGAGTGTACATCGAAGGATACCCGCAAATTATTGCGGGTATTTTTTTCACGTTTTGACGGCTTGACGCCTGATATCATTTCGATTGCCAAGCGATCATGTCTCGTTCTTCGTCAAACATGCGCAACGGTGACCGCTGCT
>NZ_BCVS01000127.1:0-6068 GCF_001591865.1 Lacticaseibacillus pantheris DSM 15945 = JCM 12539 = NBRC 106106 | reverse complement strand
TCACCGTGGAGCGGTCCACCAAGTCGCAGCACCTCACGGCACCCCCACCGGCCACAACCACCCCACGCAAAAACGGCTGGAACGTCACGTCTCCGCGATCGACCAGCCGTTGATGCAATGCCTAAATATACCCGTGCTCGCGGAACGATACGTAGTCCGTGCTGCCAATCACCAGGTGGTCTACCAACGCGATGCCCACCAAGTTGCTGGCCTCCAACACATTTTGTGTCACGCTAATATCGGCTGAACTCGGCTGCGGATCACCACTCGGATGGTTGTGCACCATAATCATCTGGGCCGCGCCGTACAGAATTGCCTTCCGCAACAACACCCGTTGGTCAATGAGGCTACTTTCAATCCCACCTACCGATACGGTTTCCTGCTTAATGATTTGGTTCTTCACGTCCAGGTACAGAATCAGCATTTCTTCGTACGTCCGGCCCGCAAAGTGGCGAATCATCGTTGACCCTAGCTCACCCGCACTCACCACTTTGCCGTGCCGCACCGCCAACCGCGACTGCGCCCGGCAGCCTAGCTCAACCATCAGCAATAACTTCTGCGCCACCGTGCTACTCAATCCCGGTAATGCGGCTACCTCGTTCACCGTCGCTGCGGCTAATTGCTCCAAATCCGGATAATGTTGCAATACCGACTGGACGGCTCGCGTAGCGTCGGCCGCACCCGCTACGTGGACGGCAGCCGTCACCAACTCGCGGTCCCCCAGCAAGTTGGCCGCAGTCGGCATAGCAATAATACGTTCGTTTTGTTCCACCAAAACACCCCCTCGCAAAGATATTTCGCAAGGGGGTGACACAAAACTACTTAGTACCTAACAAAGTTTGGCGGACATCACTCACTAAGTACAACGAGCCCATAATCACCACCGTGCGACTTGCGTCACCGGCCAAGATGGTGGCCAGGGCGTCCTGCCAACTAGCCGCCACCATGGCGTCCTCCTCGACCGCTTTGTACTCGTCAATGCTGGCCGCACGTGGGTTGTCCGGTACCGGCACGTACACTACGGGCCAATCCGTCTTGGCCAGCTGCCCCATCATGGTGTCCAGATCCTTATCGTGCAGAATGCCCGCAATAATGACCACGTCGCCGGCACCACCAAAAAGTTTGACCGCACCCAACGCGTTGCGCATACCGTCAGGATTATGGGCACCATCAAGCACCACGGTCGGGTCCGTGCTAATCACTTCCATACGTGCTGGCACGACTGCCGCCTTCAATCCCCGCTTAATTTCCAAAGCCGTTACTGGCCAACTTTGCAATCGGGCGTAGGTTTTCGCCGCCCGCACGGCCACAGCCGCGTTGTGTGCCTGGTAATCACCGGCCATCGGGACCCACAGGCCGGCCATACTGCCATCCCCGTCCTGGTACTTAAACACGGTGCCACCATTCCGGTAATGCACCCCGCTAACCGCAAAGGCGTCGCCCAGCGTAGCCAGCGGACTTTCAACCGCCGCAGCCTGCTTACGCACCGGGCCCAACGCGTCCGCAACCAAGTCCGCCGTCACCGTCGAACTTCCAGGGGTGATAATCCCCGCCTTTTCGGTCGCGATGGCGCCAATGGTATGGCCCAAAATCCGCGTATGGTCCAAAGCCACGTTGGTAATGACGGCCACATCCGGCTTGATCACCGTGGTCGCGTCGTGCGTACCCCCGATGCCAACCTCAATGACCGCTACGTCCACGTTATGCTGGGCAAACGCCGCGAACCCCATGGCGGTCACAAATTCAAACTCCTTCAAAACAAAGTCGCTATCCTGAGCCCGCAGTTCTGTGTATATACCAGCAACTTGTTGGGCCAGGTTGAGTAACTCATCGTCGCTAATGGGAGTCCGGTCAATTTGAATACGCTCGTTAAAGCGGTTGATGAATGGGGACGTGAACATCCCCACCGTCAGGCCGCTTTGCTGGAGGATACTGGCAATCATGTTGGTCGTCGAGCCCTTACCGTTGGTCCCGGTAACGTGGATATAATGACCATGCTGCTCCGGATGATTGAGTGCTGCGAGGACCTTCAACAGGTTTGTGTGGTCCGCCGTTTTGGTGATCCGGGGTAAGTCATGAATAAACGCCAACGCGCCCGCATAATCTGTAAACATATTCCTTTTTCCTCCTCATTATCGCTACCAACACTGTTTGCTCGCGCTGGGCTTCACAAGTACTTACTGCCCTCACGTACCGCAAGCGTGCTGAGTTGTGAATGATCAGTCATGAACTGCCGTACCCAGGCTGAATCCGTCTTACTGTATTGCCGTAGCGCCCACCCAACGGCCTTCTGGATAAAGAACTCGTCCGTATCGATGTCGTACTCAATGGCCCGGGTTAACAGCGCGGTATCCGTAGCATCTTTGCTGGCCAGTTGTAGGGTAATGGCGACCCGCCGCATCCAAAAATTATCGTGCTCCGCAAAGATGCCGAACACATCTGCCAGCGTCTGCGGATACAGCCGCACATAGTCGCCAAATAGTGGCCGCCACGCATCGACGGAATCCCACCAGCTTTTGCGCATGACTAGTGGACCCAGTGCCACCAAGTCGGCTAATTCATATTGGCGCGCGTGCTTCCGCGCCAAATCGATTGCCAGGTACTGATATTCGCGTTCATCACGGGCATACAAATCATTAACGGTTTGAATGACCGTGGGCACCGACCAGCCACGGCTAGACAGAAGCAACAGCCGCGACTGGAGTTTGCGCTCGGGTGTCTTCAAACCCGCAAAGGGAAACTGGTTGAGCATATACTTAGCCATCGCCGCCTGATTAGTGACGTTCGGCACAAAGTTAAAATCGACCACTACTTTTCCCCCTTCACATCCACTACCGTTAAGTTAATTTTACCATGTTACCCACCCACGACGTTAACCGTAGTGACCAAAATACAATTATTGGCGCACGCTAATAGGGCCGCACGCGCCGCCCTCCATGAGCGGTGCGTGCGGCCCTATCGCCTAACACACAATATTACGGAACCATTAATTAGTTTTGTGCAGCATCCAGCTGTGCCAGACGTTCCTGAGCAGCTGCCTGCTCAGCGACGAAGCCAGCACGCTTTTGCTTCTGTTCCTCGATGACTTCTGCAGGTGCGTTCTTGGTGAAGCCGGGGTTACCCAACTTCTTATCAATCCGCGTAATCTCACCATCAAGTTTAGCGAGGGTTTTGTTCAACCGGGCAGTTTCCTTGTCAAAGTCGACTAACTCAGCCAAGGGCACGTAGACGGTGGCACCGGCCATAACGGCGGACGCCGATTTCTGCGCCTCTTTGACCTCCACCCCGTCAGCCAGAATTTCCAGCGTCTTGGTGTGCAGGAACCGATCCAACACTTCGCGGTTTGAAGTAAACGCATTTTCGAGTTGGTTGTCGTTCAGCGAAATAATCACGTCAATTGGCGTGCTCAATGGGGCGTTCACGTCGTTACGAATCTTCCGGACGGCCCGGATCAAGTCGAGCACGTTCGTCATTTCCGCAGCGGCTTCATCGTTATCGAACTCGGCGTGCGTGACCGGGTAGGCCGCCGTCACGATTGAATCACCTTCATGTGGCATGTTCAACCACAGCTTTTCAGTAACGAACGGCATGATTGGGTGGAGCAACCGCAGAATCTGGTCCAGGACGTACAACAGGTTGTTGCGCTTCTCGGCTTTGGCCACCTCATCGTCGCCAGTCAGCGTAGCCTTACTGATTTCGATGTACCAGTCCGCAAATTCGCCCCAAATAAAATTGTACAGGTCACGGCCAGCTTCACCAAACTCAAACTTATCGAACTTGGCGGTTACACTGGCAACCGTCCGGTTCAACTCAGCAAAGATCCACTTATCGGCCAAATCGAACTTCGCTGGGTCGGGCTTGTGGGCGGGGGCCTGGTCAGCATCCAGGTTCATCATGATGTAACGCGAAACGTTCCAAATCTTGTTGATGAAGTTCCAGGCCGAATCCAGCTGCGTGTAACTAAAGCGGGCGTCCTGCCCAGGAGTCGTCCCGTTGGCCAGGAACCAGCGCAGTGCGTCGGTCCCGTACTTATCAATGACGTCAATGGGATCAATCCCGTTGCCCAAAGACTTACTCATCTTGCGGCCCTGCTCGTCACGCATCAACCCGTGAATCAACACGTGCTCAAAAGGACGTTGGTCGGTAAAGTGTAGCCCCTGGAACATCATGCGGGCAACCCAGAACGGAATGATATCATAGCCAGTTACCAACGTGTTGGTCGGGTAGTAGCGCTTGTAATCAGCCGCATCCGTGTCCGGCCAGCCCAGCGTGGAGAACGGCCAGAGCGCGGAGCTAAACCAGGTATCCAGAACGTCGGGATCCTGTTCCCAGTTTTCAGCGTCTTCTGGTGCTTCCATCCCCACGTACATGGCTCCGGTTTCCTTGTTAAACCAGGCCGGAATCCGGTGTCCCCACCAAAGTTGACGGGAAATAACCCAGTCATGGATGTTTTCCATCCAGTTAGTGAGTGTGTGTTCAAAGCGGCCAGGCACAAAGTCGACTTTGTTGTCCGTCTTCTGGTTGTCCAGCAGCTTCTCGGCTAGTGGCTTCATCTTCACAAACCACTGGGTCGACAGGCGGGCTTCCACCTGCACACCGGTACGTTCAGAGTGCCCAACCGAGTGCACGATTGGTTCAATCTGAATTAAGTCACCGGAAGCCTGCAGGTCCTTTACCAGGGCCTTGCGGCAATCAAACCGGTCCATGCCTGCATACTTACCAGCCTCGTCGTTCATCGTGCCGTCATCATTCATACAGTTGATGCGTTCTAGGTTGTGGCGCAGGCCGACCTGGAAGTCGTTAGGGTCGTGGGCGGGCGTAATTTTAACGGCACCAGTCCCAAAGTTCATGTCGGCGTGCTCATCAGCGATAATCGGGATTTCCCGACCAACGCCAGGGACAATGACCTTCTTACCAATAACCTTCTCATAGCGCGGATCGTGGCGGTTCACGGCCACCGCGGTATCACCAAACATGGTTTCAGGCCGCGTCGTCGCAATTTCGATGCCGCCCGGCGTACCGTCAGCAAACTTGTAGATCATATGGTAAAAGGCACCCTCGTCGTCCTGGTGAATAACCTCGATGTCGGACAGCGCGGTCCGGGCTTGCGGGTCCCAGTTAACGATGTACTCGCCACGGTAGATTAAGCCTTGGTTGTACAGATCGACGAACACTTTGCGCACGGCTTGAGACAGCCCCTCGTCCAGGGTGAACCGTTCGCGGTCGTAGTCGAGTGACAGGCCCATTTTGCCCCACTGGTTGCGGATAATCTTGCTAAATTCATCCTTCCACTCCCAGACCTTCTCAACAAACTTGTCCCGGCCGAGATCGTAGCGACTAATCCCCTGCTCACGCAGTTTGGCCTCAACTTTGGCCTGGGTAGCGATACCCGCGTGGTCCATCCCTGGCAGGTAGAGGGTGTCGAAGCCCTGCATCCGCTTCTGGCGAATAATCATGTCCTGCAAAGTCGTGTCCCAAGCGTGCCCCATGTGCAGCTTACCCGTTACGTTTGGCGGTGGGATAACGATAGTGTATGGCTTGGCCTTTTGGTTGCCACTTGGTTTAAAGACACCCGATTCGACCCATTGCTGGTAGCGGCCGTTTTCAACGGACTTGGGATCGTACTTTGGTGCTAATTTGTGTTCCGTCATGCTGATTCCCCCATAAAAAGTGTTTTCGTTAGTGCAAAAAAGTGACTGTCGCCGTGACTGTGCTCCGCGAAAACAAAAAAGACCCATCCTAACGTATTAGGACGAGTCTACTCGCGGTGCCACCTAAATTGGTCGCCCTGCGGCAACCCACTCAGTACGGATAACGGCCGTAGCCGACCATCCTTACTGCTAGTTCAGGACGGCACTCACAAGCTACAATTAACAACCCGGTCGCAACTTGCACTCACCGTTGCGTCTCTGTGAAGCCGGCGCTGTTAACCCTCTTGCTCAACGTATTGGCTACAGTATAGCCGATAGCCGGTGAACGGTCAACGGTTGGCGACTGTAAAAGGATGGCTTTTTAGCGAACGGCAGCGTCGGTCGGGCCGGGGAGCTGCGGCTTACGTGGGGTGCTCC
>NZ_BCVS01000126.1:0-6450 GCF_001591865.1 Lacticaseibacillus pantheris DSM 15945 = JCM 12539 = NBRC 106106 | reverse complement strand
AAGTCATAACTGCTAGTAGGCGCTGACGCACCAACTAGCAGTAATTCCAACAGAACAAGGGCCGGCAGCCGCCACACACACAGACCTAACCGCCTTCGTCCCGGCCGCGGTGCAAGCCTACAGAGCGATTTCCCGGGCAACTGGTGGTATTCGGGTGATTAAACAAAGTTATTAAGGGCACTACATTAGTTTTCCCTATGACGGTCGTAGAGTGTGAACAATTACTTCCACCAATTGTTCAGCCTTACCATAATGCTGTCAAAAACGGTAGTAAGGATATTCCTGATTGTTGGAATATCCTTACTACCGTTTTTGTAATCATATTAGCCTTTGAATATTTTATTGCCTGTCTACGAGTGACTGACCGGAAACGAGTATGAATAGAACCGCAACCCCGGGTAGACAAAGTAGGTGGTGGAGAAGTTGAACGCCACCCCGTTGCCGTAGAAATTGGTCTGGTCGAGTGCCAACACCTCTTTGCCGGGTTGTTGGCCCATCACCGTCGCCTGGTCGTGTGCCAGCGGCGCCAAACTGACGTACTCCTCGCTCGCCGTGACGTGCACGTCGTAGTTCTCAGAGATGAAATCAAAGATGGAGCCGTTCACCGCTTCCACCGGCAGGTACGGCACCGCCGTCGTGGAGTAGTAGGCTTCCTCCAAGCAATACAGTTGCTGGTTGAGGTAACGTAGCCGTACTACCCGGTACAACTCGCTGTTCGGCTTCAGCTTCATGGGCTGCACGAGCTCCGGATCGGCTTTGATTTTGTCAAAGGTGACCACGCGCGACGTGAGGTGGTTGTCCGAATTATGTAGTGAGGCCCCGGCTCCCGCAACCAAGTTGATGACCGTTTTGGACGGTTGCGGCATCTTGTTCACGTAGTAACCCGAACCCTGAATCCGGCGCAGGAGACCGCGTTGGTAGACCACATCAATGGCTCGCCGAATTGTGTTACGACTCACATCATACGTGGTCATCAACTCCGCCTCGGTGGGTAATTTATCCGTAAATAGGCCCTCATGAATGGAACGAATAATGTCTTCGGCAATTTCGTGATACATAAAAACCGTCCTCCGCTTTGTGCACCGCTAGCAATTAAGCCTGCAAGTACAGTTACGCCACACTTTAACGATATTTGTACCCCTATAATAGCACCATTAGCCCCCTAAAAAATACGCCGAACAGTGCCCAAATATTTTTATTTAGCTGATGATAATGCACGTAAAGCCCGCCATGAAGCGGTTGGCGGCGATAATTTGGTTGCTGAACTCAGCAAATATTGGCAAAAAATATTTGTAAGCACTTGCAAAATTTGTACCCATGTATTATATTATGGACGTGGAGCTGAAAGCGGTTGCTAAAAAGGCTTACAGCAATCGTGGTGAGTAACTATTGTGGAATACGGTACGCTAAATAAGGAGAAATTATTATGGCTGAAAAGAATATTTTGTTGGTCTGCAACGCTGGTATGTCAACTAGCCTCCTGGTAAGCAAGATGCAGAAGGCCGCCGAAAAGGATGACATCACGGTGAACATCGCCGCAACGGCTTCTTCCGACATTAAGAACAAGCTCCAGGACGGCAACCCTGACGTCATGATGCTCGGCCCTCAGGTACGTTACCTGCAGAAGAAGTTGGACTCTGAATATGACTTCCCAGTTGAAGTTATCAACATGCAGGACTACGGTCTGATGAACGGCGAGAACGTCCTCAAGACTGCTTTGAAGACCATTGACGAGGCGGCCAAGTAGGCGCCCGTAACGAAAGGACATTGCACATGGCAGAAACAAATACTGATGCACCTGTAGAAGAGGACCAGAACCTCGAAGCCATTATGGGCTTGATTGTGAATGGCGGTAACGCCAAGAGCTCCGCTTTTGAAGCCATCGACGCTGCTAAGCACGGTGATTTTGATGGGGCGGATGCTAAGCTCAAAGAGGCCGATGGGTTCCTCTCCGAGGCGCACAACTCTCAGACTGGTATGTTGACGGACGAGGCCAACGGGAAACACGCACACGTTACGCTGCTGACGGTGCACTCCCAAGACCACCTGATGAACGCCATCACCTTCCGCGACTTGGCGGGTGAGATTGTCGACTTATACAAGAAGCTCGACGGTCAGGACGTCGCCGACTAGTACCGGTGGTATGAACGAAAATTGAAGGCAAGACAAACAGGTTGCTTGTTTGTCTTGCCTTTTTTTCTGGTAAGGGAAGAAAGGGTGCATAAATTTATGAGTAAAGCTTTAAAGATGCCAGATGACTTTCTCTGGGGTGGTGCCGTGGCGGCCCATCAGGTGGAAGGTAACTGGCAGGCGGACGGGAAAGGTGTATCTATTGCCGACGTGATGGCTGCGGCCAGCCGGGAACAGCCCCAGCGCGTGGTCACGGACACCGTACAGGATGACAAAGTTTATCCCAACCATTGGGGAATTGATTTCTACAAAACTTACCCGCAAGACATCAAGTTGTTTGCCGAATTAGGACTCAAGGCGTTCCGGACATCAATTGCCTGGACCCGTATTTTCCCGAACGGGGATGAAGACGAGCCGAACGCAGCGGGGCTGCGCTACTATGATGATTTGTTCGACCAGTTACTAGCAAACGGGATTGAACCCGTGGTCACGTTGTCCCATTTTGAAATGCCGTACAACCTGGTCAAAAAGTATGGTGGGTGGCGTAACCGCAAACTCATCGACTTCTTTGAACACTTTGCCCAGACCTGTTTTGAACATTTTGACGGCAAGGTCCGTTACTGGATGACGTTTAACGAAATTGACAACCAGTCCGATTGGCGGAATGCTCACCACCTCTACCAGGATTCCGGGCTCCAGCTCGACGACAGCGTGAACTGGGAGGAAGCCATGTTCCAGGCCGCGCACAACGAGATGGTTGCGAGCGCCAAGGCCGTGCTGGCGGCACACAAGGTGGATCCGCAGCTGCAGGTGGGGGCGATGCTCGCCATGGTGCCTATCTACGCGTTGACCGCTAAGCCAGGTGACCAGATGCTGGCCGAACGTGCACTCCAGTACCGCTACTATTACGGTGACGTGCAGATGGAGGGCGAATACCCCCGTTGGCTGTTGAAGTACTTCGAGCGTAAGGGTTACGACATTCCGTTGTCGGATGAGGACCTCGCCACGTTGAAGGCTGGCGCGGCGGACTTTTTAGGGATGTCCTACTACTTTTCATTCACGGTGCAGGAGCGCGCAGACGGCAAAGTTGAGTACGATGAGCACAACGACTTGGTCGACAACCCGTACGTTGAGAAGTCGCAGTGGGGTTGGCAGATTGACCCCCAGGGGATGCGCTGGATTCTGAACTGGATTCAGGACCGGTGGCACAAGCCAACCATGATTGTGGAGAACGGGATTGGCGCGTACGACAAGCTGGAAGCTGACGGGCAGGTCCACGACGACTACCGGATTAGTTACCTACGTGATCATATTCGCCAGATGGAGTTGGCCGTAGTGGAAGACGGGGTGGACGTCATTGGCTATACCATGTGGAGTCCCATCGACCTAGTTTCTGCCAGCACCGGCGAAATGGCTAAACGGTACGGCCTCATTTACGTTGACCGCGACGATAGTGGTCAGGGGAGCGACCAGCGGTACAAGAAGGACTCCTTTGCCTGGTACCAGCACCTCATTGCCACGAATGGCGCCGATTTGGGCGACTAACTGCATGAGTATGTTTGCGGGCGTTAATTGGCCTATCAACACTGTGCCACCGCGCCGAGAGATTGGGTGCGGTGGCATTTTTTGCGGATAAACGGAACATGCTACATCGAAAAAAACGAGCGGTTGGCGTACCGTGTTGTACCATAAAGCTGTGGCTGGTAGCGCTAACAACGCCGGCTGATTAATGTTGAAAATATCAATACGTTCAAGGGGGATATTTTAATGACAACGAGTTCGTCAGGATTACCAAAGAATTTTTTGTGGGGCGGCGCGGTAGCTGCACACCAACTCGAAGGTGGTTGGGACGCCGACGGTAAGGGGCCCAGCATTGCGGACGTGATGACCGTGGGTTCGGCCACCACTCCACGGGAAATTACTCAGGACGTGGAAGCGGGGAAGTACTACCCGAACCATAATGCCATTGACTTTTACCACCACTACAAAGAAGACGTGAAGCTATTTGCCGAGATGGGCTTCAAGTGTTTCCGCACGTCGATTGCCTGGACACGAATCTTCCCCAATGGTGATGATGCCGAGCCGAACGAGGCGGGACTGAAGTTTTACGACGACCTCTTCGCTGAATGCCACCGTTATGGGATTGAACCGGTAATTACCCTGTCCCACTTTGAGATGCCACTGCACCTGGTGCACGAGTACGGCGGCTGGCGGAGTCGCAAGGTGATTGACTTCTTCGTTCGGTTTGCCCGCACCTGTTTTGAGCGGTACCGTGACAGCGTGAAATACTGGATGACGTTTAACGAGATTGATAACCAGTCGGACTACCTCAACGATTTTTTGATGGCGACTAATTCCGGTTTGGTCTATCCAGAGGGGACACCGGCTAAGGACCGTGAGGCGGACATGTTTCAGGCGTCGCATTACGAACTAGTGGCCAGCGCGTTGGCGGTTAAAATTGGGCACGCCATTAATCCTGACTTTGAAATTGGCAATATGATTAACTTTACGCCGTTCTACGCCATCTCGGCTAAGCCGGAAGACGTCCTCTTTGCCCACAAGGTTAACGATTTGCGGAACTGGTGGACCGATGTGCAGGTGAACGGCGAGTACCCTGAATGGCTGGTTAAGTATCTGGAGCGGGAGGACTTCCGGCCGGATGCGACGGAGGAAGACTTCCAGGCTTTGCGCGAAGGCACGGTTGACTACATCGGCTTTAGCTACTATGCTTCCAACGCGGTGCAGTACGACGAGCAAAGTGGGTACGCGTTTAAACCGGACGGCAAGCAGCTGGCGGAGAACCCGTACCTACCGAAGACCGAGTGGGGATGGACGGTTGATCCATTAGGACTACGGTTTGCGCTGGATTGGCTGACTGACCGGTACCACAAACCGTTGTTCATTGTGGAAAATGGCCTGGGCGCTGTGGACCACGTTGAGGATGACGGCAGCGTGCACGACCCGTACCGTGTGGACTACCTGCGCCAGCACGTGCAGGCCATGATTGACGCGGTACGGTTGGACGGCGTCAACCTGATGGGGTACACGCCGTGGGGCTGCATCGACCTTGTTGCTGCCAGCACTGGACAGATGTCCAAACGTTACGGCTTTATCTACGTGGATGTGGACGATGAGGGCAAAGGTAGCTTTGCGCGGTCACGGAAGGATTCGTTCTACTGGTACCAGCAGGTCATCAAAACCAACGGGGGCAACCTTGCTGACGTCAAGTAACGGTATTTTGGAGGGGGCTTGAACCCCCCCCCTTTTTTTGTGGTCGCCCCCGGTTGGAGTGCAGAACGTTGCTCCGGTGGGGACCGGGTTGGTCGTGACCGGCTACTAGCCTCACGCTCACGTCCGTTCCGGACTACCGCGAACCTTTGAACTCGAGGAAAATCACTCGATTTCAAAGGTTTGATTCTGTACGTCGGCTTCGCCTCCTACAGAACAAGTGCCGGCAGCCGTCACGACCAACCCGGTCCCCACCTCCGCCACGTTCTGCACCCCAACCTACAATGGTGGTTCGCCCAATCAATTAATTGGTTAAACGAGTCGTGAAATTATTATTGGCTTGTACTATCGATAGTAAGCACGGAAGTAACTATTTTGATAATAAATCAACAGATTGACAGAATCACTTGACGTGTTAATGTTAAAGTAACAGCAAGTTTGAACAATTAAAATAGTCTGTTAAGAGGAGTTACCGATGTCAAACCTTGAACGTAACAAAGCCAACGTGACCGCGTTTTACGACCTTATGTTTAACCAGTCCAATCCCCGTGAAGTGATTGGGCAATATGCTGGGGCCACTTATATTCAGCACAATCCGGGAGTTGCCGATGGTAAAGAAGCTTTTATTGAGTATTTTGAGCGGATGGCGCGCGAGTATCCTGGCAAGCACGTGACTTTCCACAAGGTGATTGCTGAGAGCAATTATGTGGTTCTACACTGTGAACAAGTATGGCCGGGTGATCACGATTACGCCGGCATGGATATTTTCCGCCTGGATGATGACGGCAAAATTGTTGAGCATTTTGACGTATTACAGGTGGTGCCTGACCAGTCCCAGAACGGTAACGGTATGTTTTAGGGGTAAAGTCGTTAACTTGATGAAGGATTGCAGTTACTGAGATAGTATAGTCTGACTCCACAATGAAATGTTACCAATTCGGCTCGAACTAACGGGTGCCAGTAAAGTGGTGGTGGGGTGGAGGCATCGTGCCCGGAGATGAAGTTGCCACTATAGTGGCGTGAGGCCGCGTCGGTCGGGTTGGTGAGCGTAGGCGTGTGGGGTCGGAATGGTAACCACTGCCAGGGTGTAAC
>NZ_BCVS01000125.1:0-6539 GCF_001591865.1 Lacticaseibacillus pantheris DSM 15945 = JCM 12539 = NBRC 106106 | reverse complement strand
CCACGCCAGTACGACCAGCCACATGGAGCGGTCCACAAAGTCGCAGCACCCCAAGGCACCGCCACCGGTCAGAACCGCCAACTCCACCCATCCCAAAATGCTTAGTGACAAGGATGCTGACGAAGAGTAAGCTTTGCTTGTAGTAACAATCGGACAATCACAAATATTTGTTGGAGGTGCACACATTGAATAATATTCCCGAAGATATGGAACAAGTGACCAAGATGGTGCAGGCGGCCGCCGATGCCGGCCACCCCACCACCGCTGAGGATGTCATCAGCCAAGGACTCCGCCAGTCAGCTCAGGACTACCTGGACGAAGCAACTGAAGGCAGTTACTTCACCGCCCACCTGGACGGTAGCCGCATCACCATCAGCGACATGAACGGTGAACAGGTAGCTGATATCAGCACCGACCAGGCATCGTACGTGGACGCGTTCAAGGCGGATGCACGCGGAACAATCACCGCCATCGACAACGCTCTACGGCACCTCATTGACACCCATAAAATCGCGTTGTAAACCAAAAAACTAAGGGCCTGTGCACATAATCTGCACGGGCCCTTAGTGTATATTCGAGGATTAATTATCCCAACAGTGCGCCATTGGCAATGCTGGGGTCCAACGTAATCAGAGTTACTTTGCCAGCAGCATCCTCACTGGAAAGAAGCATCCCCTGGCTTTCAATCCCGAGCATCTTGCGCGGCTTCATGTTAACCACGGCCATGACCTTCTTACCAACTAATTCCTGATATTCCGGGTAGTACTTGTGAATACCACTAAGAATCGTCCGGTCACCCTCATCGCCCGCATCCAGCGTGAACTGCAACAGCTTGCTTGAGCCCTTAACCGGCTCCACGGCCAGAATTTCGGCGACGCGAATTTCAGTCTTGTCAAAGTCGTCAAAGCTAATCTCGGCCTTGCGGGTACCTTCAGCAGCCGCGGCCGCCTTCTTCTTGTTACCCTCAACCTTCTTGTCCTTGCTCTTCGCCATCTCGCCCTTAATGTAAGCCACCTCAGTTTCCACGTCCAAACGTGGGAAGATGGGCTCACCCTTGGCCACGACGGTTGCCCCAGCTGGCAGGTGGCCGAACTCAGGCAACTGCTGCTCGGCGTCGTCCTTGTCGAGACCGAGTTGTGCAAAGATGGCCCCGGCAGATTCAACCAGCACCGGCTTTGCCAACACGGCTATCACGCGCAGGCTCTCGGCCAGGTGTGCCATGACGGAAGCTAGCTCATCGTGCTTGGCCTCATCCTTCGCCAACACCCACGGCTCGGTTTCGTCGATGTACTTGTTGGCGCGCGCGACCAACTTCCACGCGGTATCCATCGCGTCGGAGAACTGCAAGTCGTCCATTTGGGCCGCGTAATCCGCAACCGTTTGCTGAGCCGTTGCCTCCAGATCGTCATCAAAAGCCGTCCGGCCGGCGTCCAGTGCGGGCACCTGACCGTCACAGTACTTGTTAATCATGGCGACAGTCCGGTTCAACAGGTTCCCGAGGTCGTTGGCCAAGTCAAAGTTGATGCGGTCCACAAAGTCCTCTGGCGTGAACACACCGTCGCGGCCAAACGGAATGGCACGAATCATGTAGTAACGCAGGGCGTCCAAGCCGTAACGGTTAATCAGCGTCTCGGGGTACACTGCGTTCCCCTTGGACTTACTCATCTTGCCGTCCTTCATCAATAGCCAACCATGCCCGTACACCTTTTCAGGAATCGGGATGTTCAGAGCCATCAAAATAATCGGCCAGTAGATGGTGTGGAAACGCACGATTTCCTTACCCACAAACTGAACGTTAGCAGGCCAGTACTTCTGGAATAAACTGTCATCGTCACTGCCATAACCCAGCGCGGTGATATAGTTCAGCAAGGCATCAACCCACACGTAAACGACGTGCTTCGGGTTGCCCGGAACCGGCACACCCCAAGTGAAGCTAGTCCGGCTCATCGCTAAGTCTTCCAGGCCCGGCTTGATGAAATTATTAATCATTTCGTTCTTGCGGGATTCTGGTTGGATAAAGTCGGGGTGGTCCTCATAGTACTTGAGCAACCGGTCGGCATACTTGCTCATCCGGAAGAAGTAGCTTTCTTCCTTCACCAGCTGCACATCATGGCCAGATGGGGCCTTCCCGCCAATCACTTTGCCATCATCATCACGGTACACCTCAGCCAACTGCGTTTCGGTGAAGTATTCTTCGTCCTCAACGGAGTACCAGCCGGTGTATTCGCCCAGGTAAACGTCACCCTGATCGATGAGTTGCTGCACAATCTTCTGCACGGCCTGCACGTGTTCAGCATCCGTAGTCCGGATGAACTTATCGTTAGTGATATGTAGCGTTTCCCACAACTTCTTGATACCGACCACCATGCCGTCCACGTATTCTTGCGGCGACTGGTGCAGCTTTTCGGCCTTCTGTTCAATTTTCAGTCCGTGTTCGTCAGTCCCGGTCAGGAAGAAAACGTCATAGCCGGTCTGGCGCTTGTAGCGGGCCAGCACGTCGGCCACGATCGTCGTGTACGCGTTACCGATAGTAAGCTTACCGGATGGGTAATAGATTGGTGTAGTGATGTAGTACGTTGGTTTTGTAGACATATGAGCCTAACCTCCAGAAATATTGTTGATCACCGGCCGTCGCCAAATCGTACTGGCAACAGCCGCAATTGTCATCAGTATACCACAGCCATTCGTGGGCCCTTCAGTTTGGCGTGGGGAAATTTGGGAGCAGCGGCCAACCGCTTGCTTTCCCCCCTTGCACCCAGATACTCCGACTTGGAAAAATAATTGTCCTCGCCCCGTTATACCAGCGGTTAACGTGGGCTACGAACACATGATATTACGCGCAAAATGGACTATGATGACCTCGTAAATAAAAAACGAAAGGAAGTCTACCCATGACAGTATTCTCAGCTTTCACCGACCAGCAAGTAATTACCGACCTCACCCAAAGTGTCCCTGACGGTCTGGTGGTCACCGACAGCGACACACTCCGCGAGTATTCGTTCAGCAGCCGT
The DNA here is from genome assembly GCF_001591865.1 of Lacticaseibacillus pantheris DSM 15945 = JCM 12539 = NBRC 106106. Taxonomy (NCBI): domain Bacteria; kingdom Bacillati; phylum Bacillota; class Bacilli; order Lactobacillales; family Lactobacillaceae; genus Lacticaseibacillus; species Lacticaseibacillus pantheris. The sequence continues at coordinate 3,528 of NZ_BCVS01000125.1, read as the reverse complement.
ATGACCGACGACGACAGCGGCCTCGCCTTAGCCGTAGTCCGCGCCCACTCTGTGCCTGACGTGCAGGGCACCCTGGACGTTGCCCGCAAGTATCACATCCCCGTCGTGACCCAGAACCAGTTCACCAGCACCGTCATCGGCGCGGACGGTCTCGCCGGCAGCATTATCCTTTCCACTAAGGACATGAACCAAATCATCGAGATTAGCAAAGCCGATTCGCTGGCCGTTGTCCAACCCGGTGTCATTAACGGTGACCTTGACGCGGCCGCACGCAAACAGGGCATGTTTTACGCACCCGACCCGGGCTCGAAAAAGATTTCGGGCATCGGTGGTAACGTCGCCACCAACGCCGGCGGGATGAGTACCGTTAAGTACGGGGCGACCAAGGACAACGTGCTGGGGCTCAAAGTGGTGCTGGCGGACGGCCGCGCCATCAAGGTCGGCGGCCGTACCCTCAAGCAGGCGTTTGGCTACGACCTCACCCAGCTCTTCATCGGTTCTGAGGGCACACTGGGCGTAGTGACCGAAGTCACGGTCAAGTTGCTCCCCATTCCGCTGGGGCAATCCGCGGTCGGTATCGCCTTCTTTGACAATATGACCCGCCTTGCAGACGCAGTCGCCGCCATCCGTATTTCCGGCGTTTACCCCACCATGTTGGAGGCTCTCGACGCACCGACCATCGCGGCTTTGGACCAGTACGAGGGCACCCACTACGGCGATAACAGTGGCTCCATGCTGATCTTCAAAGTTGATAACAGCACCGATGCCGCCATGACCGTTGTTAATGACCTGCTTGCCCAGCACGGTGCCAACCACGTCCAGGTCACTAGTGACGCACAGGAACAGGCCGCCCTCGAAAAGTTGCGCCAGGACATGTTACCCGCCATCTTTGAGGGTCAAAATCACATTATGGAAGACATGGCGGTGCCTTTGTCCCAGCTGGCAACGTTAATGGATTACGTTCAAGAAGTGGGCCAACGTACCGGACTCAAGATTTACACCGCCGGACATGCTGGCGACGGGAACGTCCACCCAACCATCGTGTGGCCGGAGAATCAGGATATGCCCGCGGCGGTGCCAGGCGCCCTGCAGGACATGTTCCATAAGACGCTCGCACTCGGCGGAACCATCTCGGGCGAACACGCGGTGGGGATGCTCAAAAACCAGTGGAACAACGCGGAACTCGGTGGTGACGTCGACCAACTGCAGCACCAAATCAAAGCCCTCTTTGACCCCATGCAGATTCTGAACCCGCACCGCAAGATCAATTAGTACGCAAAACGACCGCCGTGATGAGCCCCTTTGGCCCGCACGACGGTCGTTGACGTTACATAGCTATTATTTTGCCTGCACACTGATTAATTCATCACCGCGATAGCGCGCCTCCAGGTTCAACCCGTGCTCACGTAGCATCAGCGGCAGCAGTGGTTGCAAGTCCGGCACCACGCCCTGGTTGTCCGGTAGGGTCACCCACTCCGGCTCGAGGGCCGCCAAAATGCCTTCACGGGTATTCCGCGGCAACCGCAACTGGTCATCGGTATCGGCTAGGTAGAGGTACATCACGCCACTTTTTTGACCGTCAATCACCCAGTCCATGGTGCCCACAAAGTCAAAGGCGGCTTCGGGCAACTCGACCCCGGTCTCCTCGAACGTTTCGCGCATGGCTCCATGTTGCTGGGTCTCGTCCGGTTCGACTTTGCCCCCAATCAGGTTCCACATCCCCCTAAACGGCGGCTTGCGACGGTTAATACCGACTACCCCCTGCGGTGTCCGTAACGCGATGACGGTGTATTCTTTCAACTTCGTTTCCCCCTACGCCAGCCCAGCTGGTCTGGCACCAGCCAGTTAATCAGAATCAACACGTTGATGATGAGCGTTAACGGTGGCCACAGCCAGCCGGCCGCGATGGCGACCACGTTGCCGGCAATCGAGAGGTGCGTCTTGTGCACGGTAGTCCGCAAAACGTCGTCAGCCCCGTCACGCAGCATGCAAATGACCAGCAGATCAAACGCGATGTCGGTGACCAACAGCACAATCCCGTACAGTTGCTCGGGAACCAACGCCACTAACGTCGTCTCGCCCACCCACGCTGTCGCAAAGGGAAACAGTGATAACGTCAGCAGAAACAGCGTGTTCAGCCACAGCGTCTGCCGGGAAACGGTCTGGACGCGGCTGAAAATATAGTGGTGGCTGTGCCAATAAACGGCGACGGTCGCAAAGCTGGCCAGGTAGACCACAAACTGGTGCCAGACACCGAGGAGCGCCCGGAGCGTGTCACCCGCGGGTACGTGGAATTCCAGTACCATAATGGTAATAATGATGGCGATCACGCCATCAGTTGAAGCCTCCAAACGCGATTTGTCCATAAGTACACCTCAATTCACGGCACGTTTACCGCTCGCTATAGGTTAACTCAAACTCATCCAAAACATCCTTAACGGGCCGCTGGTATAGTGCCTGCAACGCGTCCGCCGACGCAGCGTCACTCGGTAAGGTCAGCACAAAGGCCGTTTGCTCGTCCGTATTACCCTGGGCCACGTAACCCGTTAAGTCGTCACCGTCAACGTTGAGTGACGTTTCATTCAACGTGTACAGTTGGGTTAATTCCAGCCGTAATTGGCGCTGCGACAGCACCGGCGGCACCACCACAAAGTCGGGTAAGCTAAGTTGCGCGTACCCTTGGTCAATGAGGAACTGTTCAAAGTGAGCCAGTAACTTGACCTCGACACCGCGCAACCGCCGCGGCGTGTCCGGTTCGTGTTCGCTAATGAGCGCAAACAGATCTTCCGCCGCCGCCATGGCCGCCGGGTACCGGTTGCGCCAGGCACGCAGAGTGTTATCCGGTTTCGGCATCTGGTGAACGTAAACCAGCCCGTCCAGTAGCAAGAGCGTGCGGAAAGCAATCATGTCGTCGGGATGATCTGGGTCTTCATCATCGAGCTGTTGCTCAAAGCCAGCAATCACTGACTGATCCACCCCGTCGTCCAGTAAGCCATTTTCACGCTGCCAGGCAACCACCATTACGTGTTGGGCTGCCAGTTCCAGCAGTTTGGCCGTCGAAATCCGCATGGCGTCGTATTCCTGGTCATCCCCGTGCAGGGGCATCTCCATCATCAGGTAACCCTTCATGTTCATCATGAAGTGCACTAGTTCATGGCTCAAAGTGTAGTCGATGTTCGTGGTGTCCGTGATGGTCACGGTCACCTGGCCGTCTGCGTTCACGGTTAGGTCGCCCTGATCGTGGTTCAAAACACCGCTTGCGGCCCCCGCAGCTTCGACCTGCACCTGGTGGCCCAAAACGCGGCTCAGTTCGTCGAGTAATCCTTGCACTGGTTCTGCATATTCAGCCATTCTGTACCCCTCTGCTTACATTCAATGTTAGCTTCATTGTACTGCAAGGCGCTGCCTACGCCTAGGGTGTTGCGAACGCGCGGGTGTTACTACGTTTGAGGTTGGCGGCAGCGTAGGCCGGGCCGGTGAGCTGCGGCTTACGTGGGGCGCTCCATGGTAACCACTGCTAGGGCGAAA
>NZ_BCVS01000124.1:0-6549 GCF_001591865.1 Lacticaseibacillus pantheris DSM 15945 = JCM 12539 = NBRC 106106 | reverse complement strand
GGAGCACCCCACGAAAGCCGCAGCTCACCGGGCCGGCCAACGCCGCCGTTCACCACACTGCTATGGGCTTCAACTGATCAACCAACATTGCATGGTGCAATACTAGCAGGTTGGCGGTCTGATCGTAGTGGATATCATGTTATTTTATGCATTTACAGTTGACAGAGTCCGATGGTGGTTGTAAATTAGCCTTAAATTAAAAGCAAGTTAAAGGTTTTGACCGGACCAGTAACCGTATCCTAATCTCAGCGAGTCGCCGTTTGGTGTAAGGGCGATGTTAGGGAGCGGTGAATCACACCCGGAATATACTGACCGGCTGAGCGGTGCACACCGTTAGGCTGATACGCTCGGAGCGTTACCACGGTTGCCTTCACCTGTTCTCGTGCAAACGACGACTAGCGTGTTGGCAACATGAGGTTGACGCTGTGAGGCGTTGACGAACCGGGGTGGGACCGCGAATTGAATCGTCCCCGAGTAAGCATCGATTGTGATGTTTGCTCGGGGGCGATTCTTTTTTTTACGCAGAGAGTTAGCGCTTTAGCGCTTACTCTCTGCTACTCGGAGGCTTCGCGCAGCTAAGCCGAGAGACTGTAGTCCAATACCACACGGAGGTCAGAACGAGAACAGTGAAAGATATCCACTACCTCGCTTTAGCGCTTACTCTCTGCTACTCGGAGGCTTCGCGCGGCTAAGCCGAGAGACTGTAGTCCGATACCACAAGGAGGTCAGAGCGAGGATGGTCACAGATACCATCTTCTCCCACTAACTTTCAGAGGGATCACTCCCAATGCCTCACAGCAACCATCCGCCTCATCCGCTCAAAACCCAACTACTTGCACACACAAACATACAGGAGGAACCACCATGAAAATCATCCAAACTACTATCCCCGCAACCATCGACTACGTCACGAAGCGCAGCGCCAGCGCTGCCAGCAACCCAGAAGTCGACGCGGCCGTCGCCAAGATTATCGCCAACGTCCGCGCAAACGGCGACCAAGCAGTCCGTGACTACGAAAAGCAGTTCGACAACATCGAACTCTCCGACCTCCGCGTACCCCAGTCCGAGCTCGATGATGCCTACGCCGCAGCCGACCCGCAGCTCATCGACGCCCTTGAGTTGGCCAAGCGGAACATCACCAGCTACCACACCAAGGAAAAGCAGTTCGGCTTTGTCGACGCCGAGCAGCCCGGCGTCATGCGTGGTGAGCGAATCACGCCACTTGCCGCGGTCGGCGTCTACGTGCCCGGTGGTACCGCCGCCTACCCGTCCTCCATCCTGATGAACGTGCTACCGGCCAAAATCGCTGGTGTTAAGCGCATCGTCCTGGTCACCCCACCACACCATGATGGCCTCAACTCCGCGGTGCTCACCGCCGCCAAGATTGCCGGCGTCGACGAGGTGTACCAAGTTGGCGGGTCTCAAGCAATTGCCGCGCTGGCTTACGGCACGGAAACCATCCCCCAGGTCGACAAAATTACTGGTCCCGGCAACATCTTTGTCGCCACCGCCAAGAAAATGGTGTTTGGCCAGGTCAGCATAGACATGATTGCGGGCCCATCCGAGATTGGCGTCATCGCGGATGATAACGCAGATCCCGAGAACGTCGCCGCAGATCTACTGTCGCAGGCGGAACACGACCGGCTGTCGCGGCCAATGCTGGTCACCCCCAGCGCCGACTTTGCTCAAGCGGTCTCCGACGCCGTTGACCGCCAGCTCACCACGCTGCCGCGCGCCGAAATTGCCAGCGCGGCCGTGAACAACCAAGGCTTCATCGCCGTGGTTCCCGACATCCCGTCCGCCTTCACCGTGATGAACGCCATTGCCCCCGAACACCTGGAGGTCCAGTTGCCCGACGCCGCACAGTACCTCAGCCTCATCCAAAACGCGGGTTCAGTATTCCTCGGCTTCGCCGCCTCGGAGCCAGTCGGCGATTACGTGGCCGGGCCAAACCACATTCTGCCCACCGGCGGCACGTCCCGGTTCTTCTCCGCGCTGGGCGTGGCCGACTTCATGAAGCGCACCCAGTTCATTACGTATTCCAAAGACGCCCTGGCCCGCGAAGCCAAGGCCATCACGACCCTCGCCCGTACGGAGGGTCTCGAGGCCCACGCCCGCGCGGTTGAATCGCGCTTCCGTAACGACCAGTAAGCAACCACCCACAGGAGGGCCGTGCCCATGAGTAAAACTAAAACCGTTTCCTTCATCGCCGTCATGTTGATGATCTTCACCTCCGCCTTTGCGTTCGATAATACCTCCATCGCCTACTACACCATGGGCTTCTCGGGGATTATCTGGTACGTGCTGGCCGCGCTGCTGTTCTTCGTCCCGTCGTCACTGATGTTCGCGGAGTACGGCGCCACGCTCCACAACGACCAGGGTGGCGTGTATAGCTGGCTCAAAGCCGGACTGGGCGCCAAGTGGGCATTCATCGGCGGCTTTGTCTGGCTGGCCTCGTGGGTCATCCTCATCGTGTCCACCGTCTCCAAAATTTGGATCATGCTTGCCACCACGCTCACGGGACGCGATACCACCAACACGTGGTCCATTTTCGGGCTGAACTCCACGGCCACCATCGGCATCATGAGCATCATCTTCTTCCTAGTGGTCACGTTCATCGCAACGCGTGGACTGGGCAAAGTCGCGAAGCTAGCCGGAATCGGTGGCCTGGCCGCCCTGGCGTTAACCGCCGTCTTTGCCATCGTCAGCCTCATCCTCCTAGCCAAAAACGGCTTCCAGTTTGCGGAACCCGTCACTGCACAGAGTATGTTGCACTCACCGCGCTCCGGTTACCAAAGCCCCGCGCAGATGCTGTCGTTCATCATCTTTGCCGTCTACGCCTTTGCCGGCATTGAGGCACTGGGTAGCGTCTCTGACCGGATGCGTAACGCCCGGCGTAACTTCCCGCGCGCCATGGTGGCCGGTGCTGTGGCCATCACTTTGATTTACGCCGTCCTCATCCTGTTGTGGGGCGCGTCCAGCAACTGGCAATCCATGTTCAAGGGCACCAGCGCCAACCTGGGTAACACGACGTACGTACTGATGAGCAACCTCGGCCTGGTCTTCGGCAAGGCGTTCGGCCTGGGCGCAGCCGCTAGTCAGGGACTGAGTTTCTGGTTCGCCCGGCTGTCCGCATTCGCTATGTTGCTGAGCTACTTTGGCTCCTTCTTCGTGATTGTGTACATGCCGATCAAATCGTTCGTGCTGGGCACCCCACGGCGACTGTGGCCCGGCAAGATGGCGTCGCTCAACGCTAACGACATGCCCGCCAACGCCATGTGGTTTCAGGCGATTGTGGTCTGCGTACTGATTGCGCTCACTTCGTTTGGCGGCCGGACGGCGGAGGGATTTTATAACGTCCTCACCCTGATGGACAACATTAGCTCCACGGTGCCGTACTTGTTCCTCGTCACCGCCTTTCCGTTCTTCAAGGGCCGAACGGATCTGGAGCGGCCGTTCGTCATTTTCAAACGACCAACCACCTACTGGCTAGTGACGGCTGCCGTTGACATACTGCTATTGGCCGGAGTGATTTCGACGGTCATCGACAGCCTGAGTAGTGGCGCCTACTGGGACCTGTTCCTCGAAATTGTGGGCCCCATCCTCTTCGGCCTGATTGGCCTCACGCTCTACAAGATCTACACCCGCATCGTCACCCGCGAAACGGCAACCACAACCGACGTCAGCCAGGTTTAACGCAGGGCTGGCAACGGTACACAAAAGGGCACCAACCAAGTGAAGGTTGGTGCCCTCTTTGTGTTGCGGTTAACTAATTTTCAGCCTAGTTCGAAGTCCTACTACTTCATCATCAGTCAAAAAATGGTCCAGATATGACAGTTCATGGTGTAGAACCGTCGTCGCATCAATCAGTTTGCATGTAAACAATGACCGGTACAAGCTTTCCAGACCATCAGTGACATTCCCGGTACAGTACAAGACCAATCCCCGCAAATTAAGTAGCTTCATCCGTTCATAAAATTGTCGTGGGTGATCGATCAGTTTCTCAAACATTTCTAGCATTGGCACTGCCTCATCCGCACGTCGCTGCTCACAACAATAGCAGATTGCATTATTGAGTACACGAGTGTAGCTAGAAATGTTATCGGTGTTCAGATAGTTATATTCCTCCCCCTTTTGGAACATCAGTTTAGACAGGGAAACCACATTATCGATTGGTAGCATCATCAGCGTATTACCAAATAAATATAGCTCAAAGGACGTCCAATTCGCGACAGACGAGAGGTAGTGGATCACCGTATTAATCTCCGCTTTTGATAAAGGGATTCCAGTAAGGCTACCAATCAGTGCCTTCATCATAATGCTATACAGCTTGTGGTAAGTCGGCGTTAAGTCTTGATTCGTCTCAATTTCCTGCTGGATTTTCTCAAGGCCACCAATGTCCTCATGTAGATAGCACTGACTAATCCGGTTAGAAATGTTCTTCTTGTAGGCGTTGTTGATGTAGACAAACTCTGACCAGGTAACGTTGATGCGCTCAAGCAACTGATTTAAGTTTTGAACTGAGATGTCGTATTGTCCACGTTCAAATCGGGATAGAAACGACGTTGTCACAATCCCCTTGCCGACCGCGTCAAGCGACAAATGCTTGCTTTTTCTGAGCAGTCTAAAGGTTCCACCGATATTTTCCATTTTAATCAGCCTTTTTTGTTGTATACGTAAATTTATGTTTTCACGCTAATTTTAACAGTTAATATATGAGCATGGAAAGCAGGTATTTAACTTCATGCTTAACAGTGAAGACTCACACGTAGACGTGAGTTGGTCCAAACATCCTAACTACGCCGCTTGTGGAGGTCCGAATGAGAATAAATAGAAATTTCACCCTGATCTGGTGTAGCTTTCTAATCTCCCAGATTGGTGATTGGATGTTAAAAATTGCGTTACCACTACTCGTATACGCTAAAACACAGTCGGCGGCCCAGATGGCCTCCATATACGGGGTATCATTTCTTCCGTGGTTATTCTTCTCTCTTGTCGGTGGTTTATTGGCGGATCGTGGCAACAAGCAGACCATCCTGGTCGTGGGCAACCTCATTTCATTTGTTGCCGTGTTCATTATGCTCGTGGCCTTTGAAATTCCAGCCACACCACTTTTGTTAATTTACGTGTTGGTATTTATGCAGTCATCTATTGACCCATTAACTCACCCGTCGTTTCAGAGCATTCTACCCAAGGTGGTCCATGACGATAAAATCGTAACCGCTAACACCGATATTCAGCTGATTGACAACACACTAACGCTCATCGGACCATTACTTGGTGGTGCATTAGCAGCTCTACTCAATCCACGAGTCGCGATTATAGTTGATGCGATATCTTTCTTAATCGCCGGAATTTTCGTCATCGCGCTTCGATACAAAGTCCCTACCCACATCCAAGCTACTCAGAATATTCTTCAGGATATACGTGAAGGTTTTGCATACGCGTACTCCGACAAAATAGTGTGGAACGGTGCCGTCCTCTTTTTCTTCACCAACTTTGCCACTAATCTGTTTGAAGCTAATTTTATGTTCTTCATTACTAAGACACTTGGATACTCGTCGTTCCTCGCCGGTATTACGATTGCCATTTCGGGTATTGGAGCGCTTGCCGGTGGCATCGTGGCCCCGATTATCAACCGTCACTATTCTACCGGTAGAATTATCACATCAACCACCGTACTGGCCGGAATTGCGTTGATGCTGATGTTCTTTGCGCATAACTTTATTATGGTTGGCTTGTTATACGCTGTGGCCAACCTTTGCAGCAATATCAACGTCATCACATACTTCTCACTACGGCAGAAAATTGTGCCTGATCGAATTCTGGGACGCGTAGTCAGCGTCACCCGCATGATTTCCTATGTTTCAATCCCACTAGGTGCATTCTTCGGAGGCATCCTAGTTGATAAAGGCGTATCGTTATTCGTCGTCTTTCTGCTGGCCGGGATTATTCGGTTCGTTATCGGTGCATACGGATCAAGCACACCACTGGGCAAATCCGGATCATCGGCGACTGAAAAGACAAAATAAAAGCACCAAAAAAGAGGCATTACCGTACTGACTCATTACGGTAATGCCCTCTTCGCGTCCCACGCGTCCGGGATGACACGTGCAACATATTCTAGTGGGTCGCTTATATTACCAACTACGGAGCGGAAATGCCCCGAAGGCACCCAACACAAGACCGATAAACGAACCCACAGCAAACCCGACCGGTACGTTGTGGATTAGTCCACCAATCGCTAAACCCAAGACCTGACCTAACCCAATACCTACAAGCAGTGACGTGTCATGATTACGCTTTTCCATAAAACCACCGCCCTTCTTACGCCCAAATAATAACAGGTGTTAACCGAAAATGCAAGCGTTTTCTAAGCGGCAGGTTATGCTTCCCTCTGATGGGGCCGAGCCGCTGTTCCCTGCGATGACTGTAGGACGTAGTTTTTTCACATTTCAAACGTCATTGTCGCTTAAAATGACGTTTGAAACGTGAGACAAAGCATTCATAAATTCGTGTACAAGTGTGGTTATGGCCGGTGGGGGTGCC
>NZ_BCVS01000123.1:0-6575 GCF_001591865.1 Lacticaseibacillus pantheris DSM 15945 = JCM 12539 = NBRC 106106 | reverse complement strand
GGTCCGACCGACGCGGCCTCCCGCTACCGTGGCATCTACGTCTCCAGACACGATCCACACGTCTCCGATTCCAACAATTGTAATCATTCACCAGTGTCATGTGTAGACCGTTATGTTGTCACTAAGCGCATTGTAGGTTGCGGCGTGGTTTGTGGTGGAGGTGGGGCGGCCCTGGTCGTGACGGCTGCAAGCCCTTGTTCTGTAGAAATTACTGCCAGTAGTGCGTTAGCACGTACTGGCAGTTTGCCGTACAGAATCAAAACTTTGAAATCGAGTGGTCTTTGCTCGAGTTCAAAGTTTCGCGGTAGCACGGGACGTGCGGGAGCGTGAGGCTAGTAGCCGGTCACGACCAGGGCCGTCCCACCGGAACCGCGAACCGCGCCGCAACCGGCGGCCACGACACCACGGGATGTGCGGGAGCGTGAGGCTAGTAGCCGGTCACGACCAGGGCCGCCTCACCGGAACCACGAACCGCGCCGCAACCGGCGGCCACAATGACAACCGATTATATACAAAAAGCGCTGGAACTTAACGGTTCCAGCGCTTTTTTAGCCTTCATTATCTATAGCCAGAACGACGTAGTGTCGGCCTTCAGCTTGCGGCTGGCATCGATGGCATCGTCCAGCAGCGCGTAGTTGACGGGCTGGTCCCACGGAATTTGGAACAGTTTGGTGGTGGTTTTGTACCCCGCCGCGCTGATGTCCGGCTGTAGGTCTGCAAAGATGGGTGCCTCCACTGCAACGCTGAAGTGGTTACGCGCTACACTGAGCCCCATGATAAACGTACCGTGGTCGGTCAGCATCGGCTGGTTCCACGCGATGCGTAACTCCATACCTGGGTGATTTTCCTGCAGTTGTTTTAGTACCGCCGCCAATTGGTCTGCGTGTGTGACCGGCTCGATTGCGGCCAAGTATTCATCTAGGTTTGCGTATTTGCCCATGTCGGTGTCCTCCGTCCTTTGCCAAGACTATACCACAGCTCTGACCACGATTGCGCGCAGTATGGGTATGAATTTTTTGCGTTTAAACGGCAGCCACTCTGATTAAGGCACCGCTTGGCTATCGTCAGTCACTCCGTACCGTTTGTTTGAACGGTATGTGGTCGGATGCACTAACAATTAACCGTATTTAACTAATTTTGAACGAATGCGCTTCCATTAGCAACCTGGCCATAATACAATTAAATTAAGCTAATTGTTTAAATAAGTCTATATGGGGGTGCGTTATGGCTAATGAACGACCAATGGTTGAATTTCAGGACGTAAGCAAAGTTTATTCTGGCGGTACCGTTGCGGTAGAACAGGTCAGCCTCTCGATTTACCCCGGCGACTTTGTTTGTTTTATCGGCACCTCGGGGTCCGGCAAGACCACCACGATGCGGATGATTAACCGTATGTTGGAGCCGACTACCGGCCAAATCATGTTCAACGGGCAGGATATTCACGGTCAGGAACCCGTGCAACTCCGGCGGAAGATTGGCTACGTGATTCAGAATATTGGCTTGATGCCACACATGACGATTTACGAAAACATCACCATCGTGCCCAAGCTACTGAAGTGGCCAGACGAGCGGCGTCGCAAAAAGGCGGAGGAACTGATGCGCCTCGTGGAGTTACCTCTGGACTTCTTGGACCGTTACCCAAGCCAATTGTCTGGTGGTCAGCAACAACGGATTGGTGTGGTGCGGGCCCTCGCGGCTAATCAGGATTTGATCCTGATGGACGAACCGTTTGGTGCCCTGGATCCCATCACCCGCGAAAGCCTCCAGGATCTGGTGCAGAACCTGCAACAGTCACTGGGTAAGACCATCGTCTTTGTCACCCACGATATTGATGAAGCGTTGAAGCTGGCGACCAAAGTGGTAGTGATGGATGGTGGCCATATCGTGCAGGCGGCCACTCCGGCCGAGTTAGTGACGCATCCGGCCAATCAATTCGTGCGTGATTTTATTGGTGAGGACCGCTTATTGCAAGCTCGAGCCGACGTCACCACCGTGGGCGCAATCATGCTGGGGCAGCCCGTGACTACGCAGCCAGGCCAGTCCCTGGACGATGCCATCAAGTTAATGCGCGACAAACGTGTGGACACGTTGCTGGTGACGGATGATGGGGGTCACCTTAAGGGTATTCTTGACCTCGCGGCACTGGATACCCACTATCGGCGAGCCACAAGCGTAGCCGATATCATGGACACCAAGGTGTTTGCTGTGCGGGAAGACGCCTTGCTCCGGGACACCATCGACCGGATATTGAAGCGTGGGCTGAAGTACGTGCCCGTGGTGGATGATCAGCACCGGCTCCGCGGAATCATTACCCGTACGGCTTTGGTCGACCTCGTGTACGACACCATTTGGGGCAAAGCGGCGGGGGAGGACGGTGATGGCGATGATTAACTTCCTGGCTACACACTGGTCGGAACTGCTGCTCAAGACTTGGGAACAACTATATATTTCCGCCATTGCTCTGGGATTAGGCGTGTTGGTGGCCGTCCCGTTGGGCATCCTGCTGACCCGCTTTCCCCGGACGGCCAAAGTGGTGATTGCGGTGGCCAGCATGTTGCAAACCGTCCCGTCGCTGGCTTTGCTGGCGCTTATGATACCGCTGTTCGGCATTGGGAAGGTGCCCGCCATCGTGGCCCTCTTTGTGTACTCATTGCTACCCATTCTGCGGAACACGTATATCGGGATGGAGGACGTGAGCCCGGTAATCAAAGACGTTGCGCGCGGGATGGGGATGACGACCATGCAGTCGATCGGTCAGGTGGAACTGCCCATGGCGTTGCCCGTAGTGATGGCTGGCATTCGGCTGTCTGCCGTTTACGTGATTGCGTGGGCCACTTTGGCATCCTACATCGGTGCGGGTGGTCTGGGTGACCTGATATTCAATGGGTTAAACTTATTCCAACCGGAGCTGATTATTGGCGGTACAATTCCGGTCACCCTGCTGGCCCTGTTGGTGGATTTCCTGTTGGGACGGTTAGAGCGGAGGCTGACGCCCGTCAGTCTCCGGAACTAAGGGGGTGATGGCGATGCGTAAGTTGTGGCGTCAATTATTGTTGTTGGTATGCGGTTGTCTGCTGCTAGCCGGCTGTGCTGGTTCGGGGATCACGACGGCAGGGCAGCCAACAATCCGGATTGCGGCGATGAGTTCCACGGAGTCACAGATTATGGCCAACATGGTGGCCGAGCTAATCAATCACGAATTGGATTACAAAACGGAAATTGTGGGTAACCTCGGTTCAACCACCGTGGTCCACCAGGCGTTAATTCGTGGTGATGCGGACATTGCGGCCTCGCGTTATACCGGCACGGACCTTACGGGGACGTTGATGAAGGAACCGCAGAAGGACCCCGTCCAAGCGTTACGCACGGTACAACGGGAGTTTAAGGACCGCTATAACCAGACGTGGTTTCCGAGCTACGGCTTTGCGAACACGTACGCGTTCATGGTCAGCAAGCAGACCGCTGCGCGCGATCACCTAAAAAAGGTGTCGGATTTGCAGCGGGTGGCCGGCAAAATGAATGCTGGTGTCGACAGCTCGTGGATGAACCGCAAAGGTGACGGGTATCAGGACTTCGTCAAGACGTACGGCTTTGACTTTCAGCGTGTTTACCCCATGCAAATCGGTCTGGTATACGATGCGGTTGCGGCGGGGAAGATGCAGACCGTCCTTGGTTATTCAACGGATGGACGGATTCGTAGTTACGACCTCACCGTGTTACGTGATGACCGGCAATTCTTTCCACCGTATGACTGCTCCATGGTGGTGAATGATAGTTTGCTGAAGGCGCACCCCAAGCTCAAAGCGTTGTTGCACCGTTTGGACGGGCAGATTAATGTTCGGACTATGCAACAGCTCAACTACGAGGTTGATGACCAGCTGCTGGAACCTGCCGTGGTGGCGGAACGCTTTTTATCCCGGCATCACTACTTCCGTGGGGGTGAGTAACTATGGCTGAAATGAATACTTGGCAACAGTTTTGGTACTACTTAGAGAATAACGGCGCGTACGTGCTGGGGCAGTTTGCCCGCCACTTTATGATTGCGGGGTACGGGGTGCTCCTGGCCGCGTTGATTGGCATCCCGGTGGGGTTGATGATTGCAAAGAAGCGGCGCCTGGGCAGCGCGGTGATTGGTGTGGCCAACGTTATCCAAACCATTCCGTCGCTGGCGATGCTATCGATAATCATGCTGGCACTGGGGTTGGGCGTCACGACGGTTGTGGTAACCGTGTTTCTATATTCGCTCCTACCCATTATTAAGAACACGTATACGGGGATGGTCAACGTGGACCCAAATCTTGTCGATGCGGCGACCGGCATGGGCATGACCAGCTGGCAACGCCTGTACATGGTGGAGATCCCGCTGGCCTTATCCGTCATCATGGCGGGCATTCGTAACGCCCTGGTGGTGGCCATTGGTATCACGGCTATCGGTGCCTTTGTGGGGGCTGGTGGGCTGGGGGACATCATTATTCGTGGAACGAACGCCACCAACGGCGGTGCCATTATTCTCGCCGGGGCCCTGCCCACCGCACTGATGGCGATAATCGCCGACCTCGTGCTGGGCTTCCTGCAACGCCGCTTGGAGCCACATGGGGCTAGTTAAACAATCAAAGTAAAACAGCAGTGACGTCCTACCGGTTGGTGCGGGTAGGTGTCACTGCTGTTTTGGTTGTGGATGTGGGGCTCCGGTAATTTCGTGCTGGACGTGACCCAAAGTGGCGTTGATGACCTCAAGAATGTGGGGGTCATCTAGCCGGTAGTACACGTGCTGGCCGACTTTGTTCTTAGACACTAGCTGATAGTCGAACAAAATGGCTAGCTGGTGCGATACTTGCGGCTGGCTAAGGCCTAGGTGCGCAACGATGGTGGAGACGTCCGCCGTCTGGGTTTCGAGAAAGTACAGTATTTTTATGCGGTGAATATTACTGAGTACCCGGTAGATTTTCACCGCTTCGTGTAGTAATGCGTCTTGATTGTCCATTGGCATCCCCCTTTGCTAATTAAATTAATGATAGCACCTGGTGGATGAGACCACTATCCCAAAAAACGTACAGGCCGATGAGGATGTAGCAGACCCGCATGGTAGTCTCTCCATACCGTTCGAGAAATTGACGGACGCCGGCAATCCGCCCGACACCGCGCACGAATAAAACGGCGAGTGCGCTGAGGATACCAATAAAGAGGGCGGTCATCATAAATTCGGTGAGCGTTTTGCCCACCAGTACCGGTAAAAATATGGACAGGTTGCAACCCGCACACACGGACAGGTAAGTGATGAGCACCGCCCAAACGGGATTTGCAGCTTCGTGGGCGCCATCGTCGTCATCGTCCGACCGGAAGGCCAAGTAGATGGGGAGAAAGCCGAGTAGGCCGAGTACCCACTCAGGCAAAAATTGGTGTAGGGCCGCCCCCGCTACGTAACTGGCTAGCAGCAATATGAGGGTGCCCAGAACGTATCCGGTCATGACTGCACCGGTGCGGTAACGGCGGAGCAGGAACAGTAGCATGACAAAGAAATCAAGGTTAACGCTGATAAATGTGAGTGCAAGAACGCCATAATTCACTGTGAAGCTTCCTTTCGTGTGGCACATATATAATATATGCTGAATATAACATATATTGTGCTTGGAGGGTTAATTACTTTGATTGGGCTGTACCAAAATTACTGTAAAAGGTTTAAGAAAGCGCTCACGAATAGCGAATGCAAGCTGGCTGTGGCAAGATTAGGATAACTAATTACCACTAGTTAGTGGTTATTTGGAAGGAGTGGTCTTCATGGTTGAACTTTGGGTTGCCCGGCACGGGCAGACGGAATATAACGTTCGCGGAATTGTTCAGGGAATTGTCGATTCACAATTAACGAGTAGTGGCGTGAGCGACGCCATGGCGCTAGGCCGTGGTTTGGCGGAAGCTGGCATCAACTTTGACGCTGCCTATAGTAGCAATTTGCACCGGGCAGTGGAGACCGCGAACCTAGCGTTAACGGCTGGCCGCCAGCGCTTGCAGGTACATAAGTGGTTCGGCTTGCGCGAGCAAAGTTTTGGTATGTTTGAGGGTCGCTCCGAGGCGCAACGTGCGGCCGCGATGATTGAACTGACAAAGAGTACGGACCGGTTCGGTGTGCCCGACTTCACGGTTGACCAGGTGGCCGAGCTGTCCCACATTGTGAACTTGCACCATGGCGTGGCGGGCACGGAAAACGTGGCGGCGATTCAGCGCCGGTTCAACGATACGGCGGGCATTATCGCGCAGCGGGCGGCGGCGACGAACCAGCAGAACGTGTTGTTGGTTAGCCACGGTGCGGTTATCTGGCTGTGGCTTGCTAGTTTGGGGATGCCGATGAACAGCGCGTCCATCGGTAACGCCGCGGTTGCTCATGTTAGCTATGACCGTGGGGAGTTCCGGCTACGCACGTACAACGACCGGAGCTACGTTTTGGCCGGTGCCGAACAATACGGCAACGTAGCTTTGGGGTAGCGCAGTTGTGGTACGAACCTGCGGGTGGCGTTGGGGGTTGCTGTTTCCGACAGCGTTGGTCGGGTTGGTGAGCTGCGGCTTATGTGGGGTGCTCC
>NZ_BCVS01000122.1:0-6635 GCF_001591865.1 Lacticaseibacillus pantheris DSM 15945 = JCM 12539 = NBRC 106106 | reverse complement strand
CGCAGGCCAGAAGACGCCGCATAAGCAACTCTAACCAAAAGGCCAAACCCGGGCCTTTCGGTTAGAGTTGCTTATGCTCTGCCTTCTAAACGGCCTGCTGCGCTCTCTACTTACTCAACTTACTAGCCGCCGCCTCGTCAACAAACACAATCACGTTGTCGTGGTTTTGCAATACGGATGCTGGCACGTCCTCCGTTACCGGACCCTCAACCGTTGCCTTAATGGCGTCAGCCTTGTCTTCACCGAAGGCCAACAGGATGATTTGCTTGCTCTTCATAATGGAGCCAATGCCCATGGAAATGGCGTAACGTGGCACGTCTTCTTCATGTTCAAAGAACCGTGCGTTGGCGTCAATCGTCGACTGCGTCAACGTTACTTTGTGGGTGCCCTCATCAAACGGTGTGCCTGGTTCGTTGAAGCCGATGTGGCCGTTACGACCAATGCCCAGCAACTGAATATCGATGGGGTGCTCCTCGATAATCTGGTCGTAATCCTTAGCAGCCTGCTCGATGTCTGCAGCCTGACCGTCTGGGACAAAGCTTTGCTTGAATGGCTTCTTGCTGAACAGGTGCTCGTTCATAAAGTAGTGGTAGCTCTGGTCGTTCTTCGTGTCCAAGCCCACATACTCGTCCAGGTTAACGCTGGTCATCTTGCTGAAGTCCAGATCACTACTGGTCATGTCGTTGTACAGGTCAACGGGGGAGCTACCCGTAGCCAGACCCAAAGTCTGAATACCATTGCCCATTGCGTCCTTAATTACGTTAAATGCCGCCTTGCTAGCCGCTGCCTTACCGTCAAATACACGTACATCCATGATTGAATCCTCCTTGATTGTCTTCCGCTCGTTTGGTCTATACCAATGATATTATCAGGGGCGTTGAAAGTCAAGCTTTTCTAACCTTAGTGTAGCCGGTTTCTTTGACGGGTGCTATAGCGGGTGTTGGTTGGTATACGTCCTATTTGAGCGGGCGGAATTGTAGCGTATTTTTTGAATTCAAAAATAGCCTCCCAACTGGCGTGATTACTCCCAATGTTGTGAGCAATCGGCTACCAGTAGGAGGCCAAATTAGTTGAGTTCTGAAGTGTGGACGGGATGAAACTACGCTATTTGTTGACCAAAGCGCCAACAAACCAGGCTGAGAAAATTAAAACCACTCCTAGTAGAACCAGCAGTATATCTTTTTTAAAGTTGACCTTTTTCCCTCGAGCACCTAGTTAGCTTACACATCACTCGGTTCCGGATGCTCCGCCCAAAAGTTGGTTAACGTTGCGGCCAGTTCGCGCGTGCTCCGCGTGTTCGCCTTGACCTGCCAGTGGGCCGGCAGCAGTTGCCGGTAGCGGGGCTCATTGAAGCGGGCGTCCAGTAAGAGGATGACGCCCACGTCATGGGCGCCGCGAATGACTCGCCCGCCAGCTTGCAGGACGTTGTTGAGCCCGGGGAGTTGGTACGCGTACGCAAAACCCTGGCCGTTGCGTTGCTGGTAATACTGCTTGATGCGGTCGGTCTCGCTGGACAGTCCCGGCAACCCGACCGAGACGACCGCCACCCCAATGAGCGCCTGTCCGCGGAGGTCGATGCCCTCGGCGAAACTCCCGCCCAGTACCGCGAAACCAACCACTGGTGGTTGTCCCGGTGCAAAGGCGTCGAGGAAGGCTTTGCGGTCCGCTGCGGACATCGCGCTCCTTTGCGTAACCACATCGCATTGTGGGTTGGCCCGCACAAAGGCGTCGTGCACCGTCTCAAGGTAAGCGTACGACGGGCAAAAGACCAGGTAGTGGCCGGACCGCGCCGTGACCATCACCGTCAATGCGGCGATTAATGCCGGTAGGCTGGCGGTGCGTTCGCGGTACGTGGTGCGCACGTTGCCGGCGACGATTACCGCCTGGTTGGCCGGCGGGAACGGTGACGGTAACGTGTACGCCAGGCTGTTGTCGGTGCCGCCCAGGACGTCGCGGTAGTAGTCCATCGGGGTGAGCGTGGCCGAAAACAGGACGGCACCGTGACCGAGGGCGAGCCGCTCGTCCACAAATTGACTGGGGTTCAGGCACATTTGCTTCACCGTCAGGTCCGCTCCGTCGCGGGCAACGCTCGTTTCAAAGGCGTCGTCGTACAACTCGGCAATTTTGAGGTAGGCGTTGGCGGCAAAGAAAGCGTCCAGACCGGCATCCAGTACCTGGTCAACCTCCGCGTTCTTCTCGGCTTCCAGCCACTCGTGAAACTGGGTGGCAAAGGCATCGAGGCTGTCAATTAGGGGCTCAATGGGCTCCTGCTGGAAGTGCTCCTCGCGCTGCAGGTTGGTGTCCAGTACGTCCATAGTGTCTTCGACGCCGCGGATGCTCTTACGCAGCCGGGTAATGCGTCCACTTTTCAGACCGGATAATTGGGGGATGATGTCAGCAAATGCCTGCCGTGATACCGCAGCACTGTACATGTTGCGGGCTCGGTCCACCAAATTGTGGGCCTCATCAACCAGAAAGCAGTTCTCGGGGTCAGGGTTTGCAAAGAAGCGTTGCAGAAATACCCGTGGGTCGAATAGGTAGTTGTAATCGCAAATGATGACGTCACAAAATAGGCTGGCGTCCAGCGAAAATTCGAACGGATCGACGGTATGTTTACGGGCGTACTCCTCGACTACCGCACGAGTAATGAGGTCGTTATTAGCGAGCATGTCCAGTAACGCGGGCTTGAGCCGGTCGTAGTAGCCGAGCATGTACGGGTTTTGCGTGGGCTCGTCGGGTTCGTCGTCAAAACGGATTGTGTCCCGGGCAGTGATGGTGATACTTTTCGCGGTCAGGCCGGCATCGCCCATGCGGCCCATGGCGTCCTCGGCCACGTGGCGGGTGGCGGCTTTGGCCGTTAAGTAAAACGCCCGGTTGATGAGCCCGGCACCCATGGCTTTAACGGCGGGAAACAGGGTGGAGATGGTTTTGCCCGTACCAGTGGGAGCCTGCACAAAGAGTCGCTGGCCGGTGTAAATGGTCTTGTAAACTGCGCCAGCAAAGTCGTGTTGGCCCGCACGAAATTCTGGAAAGGGAAACTGGAGGGCCGCGGCGGTCTCGTTACGGCGTTTGATGATGTCGCTGCGTAGCTTAATCCAACTACCAAACTCCGTAATCAGCGCTTGGTAATTATCCGCCAGCTGGGCCGCGGTGTATTCGCGGCGATGGTGGCTCTCGTCCTGGTTGCGGGTGTTGACGTAAATCAGGTCGATGGTGAGGCCGTCAAGTTCCCGTTCCGTGCACAGATAGTGGCCGTAAGTTTCGGCTTGCGCCCAGTAGCGGTCGACGGTGTTGGGGGTGAGTTGGTCAAAGTCGCGGGCGGAAGTCTTGATTTCTTCCAGAATGACGGGACCATCGTCAGGGGTGATCACCCCATCGGCCCGGCCGTCAATGGTGTACTCAACGTCGGCGATGGTTTCATCCCGTTTAAGGTAAACTTCCGACTCGTATTCGTAGTCGGAGTTATCGGCGTGGGCATCCTGGATACGCCGGTGGATTCGGCTACCCATCATGGCGGTATTGTTGCTGGATTGCGTGACCGGATTAAGGTCGCCGCTACGCACGGTAAACTCAACCAGTTCCCGTACACCAATTCTCGTTGTGGCCACGTACTCACCGCCTTTGCAATTGATTCAGGCATCGTATCCCAATTTTAAATAGGTTACGTTGTGCCCGTCGTGTGTGGTACCGCGACCTTTAGTATAGATGTTTGGCGGGTGGCTGACCACCAGAACCCTTGCAGGGGGTGCGGCTGTTCGATATGATGAGTGCAGTTATGGCGTGTGCACGCGCGCCTTTGCATATAAGAAGGGAATACCAAATTATGGAGATCAACGTACAGAAATATCTTGATGCCGTGACGAACACGGACTTTGTGATTGCTGAACACACGGTGAAACCATCGGCAGTGGAGCAGGACGGCGTAGCGGCGGCTCTTGCGCCCATGGTGGCCGACGCTCAAACCAATCTAGCGGCCGGCCGTATTATGCGCAGCGTGGTCACCATCACGAGCGCGGAACCGACCACCATTGCTTTGGAGGCCGGCGTGGTGAACCTGCCCATGGCGGACGCCAAGAAAATCACCAATTTTTTGGGTAACGACGAGATTGTGCCGGTGCGGGTGTACCTGACCGTCGCCAACAAGTTCCTGAACGCATCCGGGTTCCGCATTGACGAGGTCGCAACGGCGGACGAGTTTATCGCCAACGCGGATCAGTACGGGCAAAGCATTGTGGCCTCCGTCCAGGAAAAGCTAGCGCATATTGCTGAGGAAGCTGCCAAGCCTCAGGAGGAGGTTAAACCGCAGACCGTTAAGAAGACGACCACGAAGCGCAAAACTACGCGCACGGCCAAGAAGACGACGGCGAAGAAGACCACGACGCGTAAACGTACCACCACTAAGAAGGCGGCCACTAAGAAGACAGCCAAGTAGTAGTGGGCACGGTAGGGAGGCCGAGGAATGATTAACCAGATGATTTTATTAGTAGTGACCGGTGTTGCGGCCGGCATTCTGGGTGCCATTATGGGTATCGGTGGGGGGATGATTATTACCCCCGTGCTGACGGTGCTGATGGGGCTGCCCATCCAGTACGCCATTGCGGCCAGCATTATCGCGGTGATTGCGACCAGTTCTGGTGCGACCATTGCGTACCTCCGCGACGATATGTTGAACCTGCGGGTGGCGATGTTTCTCGAAATCGGGACGACGGTGGGTGCCATCGTGGGTGCTATCGTTACGGGCATGGTTCCGTCCAACATTTTGTACTGGCTGTTTGGCGCGTTGTTGGTATTTTCCACCTACAACATGATCCGTAAGTTGATTGGTAAAACCGACGCCGCACCAGCGGACCATCCTGACGAGCTGGCCACCAAGTTGAAGCTGAACGGCTCTTACTACGATAAGGCCACAAAGAAGCAGGTTGATTACACCGTCACCAACGTTCCGGGCGGGATGACCATGATGTTTGGGGCGGGGCTAGCCTCGGGGATGCTGGGTATTGGTAGTGGTGCGTTCAAAGTGATTGCGATGGACACCATCATGAAGATGCCACTCAAGCCTAGTAGCGCCACGTCTAACCTGATGATGGGGGTAACGGCTGCCGCGAGTGCGACCGTGTACTTCTTTAACGGGTCACTGCGGCCGGAAATTGCGGTACCACTCGCACTGGGAATTCTGGGTGGCGCGTTGATTGGATCACGGATTATGCCGATTATGCCCACGCGGTTATTACGCATGATCTTTGTACCCATCATTGGTTTCATGGGGATTCAGATGCTGCTGAAAGGATTCGGGGTGACCATCTGATGCAAAATCGTGAACGGGACCAGATGCACGAGGAAACCAAGTACGTTGAACTACTAATTGGTCGTATCATGCGTATCGGTGTGATTGCGGCGGTCGTGGTCTTACTTATTGGGCTGGTGTTGATGCTCTTCCAGGGCGGCAACTACGCCACGGGCTCGCAACCACACCGCTTTGGGACAATCTTCACCGGGCTGCTGCACGGTCAAGCCGATGCGGTCATGATGGTTGGCTTGTTCCTGCTCATCCTGACGCCGGTACTGCGAGTGGTCGTTTCCATATATGCTTTCATGGTGGAGCACGACCGTCTGTATGTGTGGATAACCACCGTCGTACTAGTCATTCTGGCGGTTGCGATGGTCATCGGTTACTTTGGGTAAACGGGTCACCGAAAATCAGTTCGGTACTGTACTTACAAAAAATAAGCTGGTAAGATGATTCTTGTAAGCAAAAAGATAAGGTGGTTATTACAGTTATGGAAACTAAACTTTTGGATTTGTTAAACCAGCGGCACTCAATTTACGCGCTGGGCAAGAACGTTAAGCAGAGCGACGAGGACATCGTGGAATTGGTGGAGAACACCATTCAGGCAACGCCACACGCATTTAACGCCGTTACGACCCGCGCGGTCTTCCTGTTCGGTGCTAAGCACGACGAACTGTGGGACATCGTGGTTAAGCGGCTCAAGAGTGAGGTGCCAACTGAGGCGGCCTACGAAAAGACCAAGGAAAAGATTGCTAGCTTCAAGGCGGCTTACGGGACCATCCTTTACTTTGTGGACACGGACCAGGTTGCCCAGCTGGAAAACGACTTCCCGCTGTACGCTGCTAACTTCAAGGATTGGGCGGAACAGGCTGAAGGTGCCATCCAGACCAACACTTGGGTAGCGCTGGCCGAAAATGGCATCGGCGCTAACCTGCAGCATTACAACCCGATTATTGACGACTTGGTTCGGGATGCATTCGACATTCCGGCAAACTGGAAGCTCCGCGCGCAGATGGACTTCGGCTCCATCGAGGCTGGTGCTGACGCCAAGGACAAGATGGACAAGAACGACCAGTTCAAAGTCCTGAAGTAACTCGAACACAACCTTATACAGGTGCACCAACAATACAATACTCAACAAGGCCGCGACCCCGTGTCGCGGCCTTTTATACGGTGGTGGGTGGACGGCAGCGTCGGTTGAACCGGTGAAATGCGGCTTAGGTGGCTGTGAACACGCGGGTGGTATTTGGGACTGCGGCTTGCGTGCCCTACGCCGTAGGTTGCTACGGTGGCGGGTGGGCGGCCGCGTCGGTCGGCCCGGCGAGCTGCGGCTTACGTGGGGCACTCC
>NZ_BCVS01000121.1:0-6737 GCF_001591865.1 Lacticaseibacillus pantheris DSM 15945 = JCM 12539 = NBRC 106106 | reverse complement strand
GGAGTGCCCCACGAAAGCCGTAGCTCACCGGTCCGACCGACGCTGCCGATCTCTACATTGGGACGAGCTTCGACAAACTATTCCGTAAATTTGCCAAGGCCTACCCCTTTACAGGTATGGGGCCGGATGGTAAACTTACTAATTGTGGTAAACCACTAGCAACGATATTCCGCTGGTCACAGAGGGTGGTTATTGAATGTCGGCAAAGGAGAAAGATCTATGAATCAATTGATTAATGATATTACCAAGTCCCAGTTGCGCGATGATGTTCCTGACTTCCGCCCTGGTGACACTCTGCGTGTGCACGCCCGCATCGTCGAAGGCGACCGCGAACGTGTGCAACTGTTTGAAGGTGTCGTAATTAAGCGCCACGGCGTTGGCATCTCCGCTACTTACACTGTACGTAAGATTTCCAACGGTGTCGGTGTTGAACGTACTTTCCCAGTCCACTCACCACGTGTTGAGAAGATTGAGGTTGTTCGTCACGGTGCCGTTCGTCGCGCCAAGCTTTACTACCTGCGTGCACTGCGTGGGAAGGCAGCTCGTATTCGCGAAAAGCGTCGTTAAAGCTGTTTCGAGGCGACCGTTCCGGTCGCCTTTTTTTGGACGTGTGGCGGCCTGACTGTGTTACAGTTAAGGTATTCAACGACTTTGGGGAGGATTTACCGGCATGATTGGTATGTTGATCTTAGGGATCGTAATTGGTGCAATTATTGGTTTAATTGGTGGTTTCTTCGGTGCGCGTGCGTACATGAAGAAGTACTTCCAGGACAACCCGCCAATTAACGAAGAAATGATGCGTACGATGATGATGCAGATGGGGCAGAAGCCATCCGCTAAGAAGCTCAATCAGATGATGAGCCAGATGAAGCAGGCACAGAAGCGTAACAACAAGTAGCCTGATATCATCACGATCGCAAAACGCTCCGCCAGTCCCGAATAGGGGAGGCGGGGCGTTTTTTTAGAGGGCGGAACAAGCCGTTTAGAAAGCGACGGATAAGCGTACCCGGACGAGAATTCCGTACTTGGATTCTTGCTCGGGTACGCTTATCCGTCGCTTTATGGCCCGTACAACCCGCTAACGCTGCCGAAACGTACATATTGGCCTAGACTAATGTAACTGGGCGAATACCGCCGTGGCGTCACCCGTCACCATGTGTGCGCCCGCAGGTAGCGGGAGTGGTGTTTTGTTGACAGCAACGATACTAGCAGTATGTGAGGCATACTTGAGTAAGCCGGCAAAGGGGTACACGACCAAGCTGGTCCCCACTACAACGAGCAAATCAGCTCTGGTGACGGCCGTTATCGCAGCCTGTACGGTGGTGGTAGGGATGGGTTCACCATATAGCACAATCCGTGGACGGATATTCCCGCCGTCGTTTTGGTGGGTGTAGCTTTGTTTGTATTCGGGCAAAGTGAATTGTTGACCACACTGCTCGCAGTACAGGTCATATTCGTTGCCGTGAAATTCTACGAGGTGGTTGGTGCCCGCCTGGCGATCAAGTCCGTCGATATTTTGGGTCACCA
Organism: Lacticaseibacillus pantheris DSM 15945 = JCM 12539 = NBRC 106106; assembly: GCF_001591865.1. Taxonomy (NCBI): domain Bacteria; kingdom Bacillati; phylum Bacillota; class Bacilli; order Lactobacillales; family Lactobacillaceae; genus Lacticaseibacillus; species Lacticaseibacillus pantheris. Next base: position 5,210 of record NZ_BCVS01000121.1, on the reverse strand, counting down.
CCGTGCCTTTACGATTAGCGATGGTGGCCATGCGTTGATGGATTACGTTCGGGCGAGCATCAGGGTAATACATGTTGTTGACCATAAAATCGTGGAACGCGGCGGGGTGTGCCCGCAGATTATCTACGGATAACGAGTACTCGGGATGATCGCTGTAGACGCCGGTTGCGGAACGAAAGCCGGGAATACCAGACGCCGTCGACACGCCGGCTCCCGTTAAAAAGCAAACGAATTCGGACTGATTAAGGGCACTTTGTAGGTCAAACATCATAATTACCTCCTCTTGGATTTGTGGTTGTGACTAACCACAGTATACTACCGCCGTGAATAATGCCGTACCAGCTTCTCCCGACGGTACCCACTTATTTTGGCGATTACCATACTCGTTATTCCGCCTAAACAAACACTCATGACAATTTAATTTTGCTTTAAGTCTTGAATTTATTTTTAACCAGTTTTACACTTGCATAATTGACGTTTAATAAACGGAGGGGGTTGATACAGTTGGGTATCTTTAAGCGGTTAGCGTGGTTTTTCCGCGAACAGCGGCGCAATTACGCCGTGGGCATTCTGGCGCTGTTCATGACCTCATTGATGAACTTGGTACCACCAAAGGTTATTGGGAGCATGGTTGATGCAATGAATGATCACGCCATGACGGCCCGTAAGCTCATTTTATGGCTTGGACTACTACTGGTTGCGGCAATTCTCCAGTTTTTGTTCCGGTATGGTTGGCGTATCCACATCTGGGGTGGTGCCGCAACTTTGGAACGCACGTTACGGACGCGACTCTTCTGGCACTTCATGCGGATGGATACCACGTTCTATCAGCGGCACCGTACGGGGGACTTGATGGCGCACGCTACCAACGACCTCAACGCCATTCAGAACGTGGCGGGCGGCGGTATCCTGACCCTCTTTGATTCCATCCTTACTGGGGGTACTACGCTCATTGCTATGGTCCTGGTGGTCGACTGGCGGTTGACGTTGGTGGCCATTTTACCCATGCCACTCTTAGCCGTCATGGCCCGCAAATTGGGGACGCGGTTGCACGATTCCTTTATTGAATCCCAGGCCGCCTTTTCACGCCTGAACGATAAGACGCAGGAGTCGGTGACTGGTATTAAGGTCATTAAAACGTTTGGGCAGGAAAAAGAGGATACGGCCGATTTTGACCAGATTGTTGACCGGACCATTAAGATTAACCGGCGTGTGAACATGATTGACTCGCTGTTCGATCCGACTACTACTTTGATTATGGGGATTACGTACCTCATCACCATTGTTTTTGGTGGCTATCTGGTCATGCAACATCAGATTACAATTGGTCAGCTGGTTTCCTTTGTGGCGTACGTGGCCGCCCTAGTGTGGCCCATGTTTGCGATTGGCCGGCTGTTTAACATCCTGGAACGTGGGAATGCCAGCTATGACCGGGTGGAAAAACTACTGGCCGAAAAAAGCGCCGTGGTTGAAGCACCGGAAGCGATTAAGACGCCGGCGACCGGGGATATTCGTTACGCGATTAACCAGTTTACGTATCCTGGTGATGACCACGCCGCACTCGTGGACGTACACTTTACCCTCCACGCAGGGCAAACTTTGGGCATTGTTGGCCGCGTGGGTGCGGGCAAAAGTACCATCTTTAAGCTGCTGATGCGCGAGTTTGACAACTATGATGGTGTGATTGAGTTTGGTGGTCACGACATTCGTAAATATTCGCTGGATGCCCTGCTGGATGCCATCGGTTACGTACCACAAGATAACTTTCTATTTTCAACCACGGTGGGAAATAATATTCGCTTTAGCGCGTACAACGAAAATGCGGCGGCAGTTGAGGCCGCGGCCCGTACTAGTGCTGTACACGACGATATTTTAGGTTTTCCTGAGGGTTACCATACCGTGGTTGGTGAGCACGGGGTGAGCCTGTCTGGTGGACAAAAGCAACGGTTAGCCATCGCACGTGCGGTTATTGGCGGCCCTGAGCTGCTAATACTGGATGATGCCTTGTCAGCGGTTGATGCCCGTACCGAGGAAGAAATTCTGGAGCACATGCAGACCGATCGCGCCAACAAAACCACCATTATAGCTGCACACCGACTCAGTTCCGTGATGCACGCGGACCAAATAATCGTTGTGGATGGTGGTCGAATCATCGAGCGGGGTACTCATGACCAACTTTTGGCGGGCCACGGGTGGTACGCCGAAATGTGGGCACTGCAGCAGCTGGCAAGTCGGGTGGAAGGCGGTGACAGTCATGGCTGATAAGAATCAGTATCAATCTGCGTGGGCACAAAGCATTCCTGCGCGCGAACAGCTCAAAATTATTCGGCGACTTTTTACGTACGCAAAGCCGTATAAGCGCCAGTTTGGTTGGGCCATTGTCGGAGTCATTGGCATGTCCGCCATGAACATTGCGTTACCATTCATTCTGCAGGAATACATGGACCGTTATTTGCGGAACCTGTCGGCGACAACCGCAGTCATTTTGGGTGTTGCTAGCTTGTACGCGATGGGGACAATTATCAAGGCGTTTACCCAATTTTTCCAGTCGTTCCTCTTCCAGATGGGCAGTGAGCGCGGGTTGGAGGATGCACGTCGTCAATTGTTTGCCAAGTTGCACAAATTGGGGATGCGCTATTTTGATCAAACGCCGGCCGGCTCAATCGTTTCGCGGGTCACGAACGACACGATGACCTTCGCCGACTTTGCGAACGTTTGGCTTACCATCTTGGTGGGACTGACCAGTATCGTGACGTCCTTCGTGACGATGCTGATTATGGCGCCCAAAGTCGCGGGGTTGGTGCTGCTGTTTCTACCCATCCTTATGTTCGTGGTTTGGTACTACAACCACTTTGCAAGTAAAGTTTACCGGCACATGCGTGAACGGCTGTCAGAGCTGAACACCAAGCTGAACGAATCCATCGAGGGTATCCAGATTATCCAGCAATTTCGTCAGGAGCATCGGATTAGTGACGAGTTTGAGGAAATCAACGACGATTACCTCCGCTCCCGGCGGATGATGATTCGCACCAACAGCATCTTTCTGGGCTCAATGATTAGCTTTCTGTACAGTCTGGCTCTGGTGGTCGTGCTGGCCGCCTTTGGGGTCACGTCATTACACAGCTTCGTGGCGGCGGGGATGGTCTACGCGTTCACCACGTACGTACAAAACTTCTTCAACCCCATGACCAACATGATGGACAACCTGACGTTCTTGCAAGACGGGGTCGTGGCTGGCAGCCGTATTTTCCGGATCCTCGATAGTGAGGAGTACGCGCCGGCACAAAATCCTGGAGCGCACGCAGTCATGCAGCAGGGAAAAATTGAATTCCGCCACGTCAGCTTTGCCTACGACGGTGAGCACGAGATTCTCCACGACATTAGCTTTGTCGCGAATCCGGGCGAAACCGTTGCGCTGGTTGGGCATACCGGGAGTGGCAAAAGCTCGATTATCAACGTCATGATGCGGTTTTATAAATTTGGCGAGGGTCAGGTGCTGATTGATGACGTGGATATTCGCGATTATCCCGCTGAGGAACTGCGTCGCAAAATTGGCCTGGTCTTGCAGGACTCGTTCATGTTCTACGGCGATATTAGTAGCAATATTCGTCTGTACAATGACAGTATTACTGATGAACAGGTTATGGCGGCAGCCAAATTCGTCCAGGCGGACCGGTTCATTGAACAGCTGCCCGGCGACTACCAGGCGAAGGTCATCGAGGGTGGTAGCCAATTTAGCTCAGGACAGCGGCAACTGATCTCCTTTGCCCGCACCGTCGTCACTGATCCCAAAGTCCTAGTGCTGGACGAGGCTACGGCCAACATCGACACGGAGACTGAGAACCTCATTCAGGAAGGTTTACGGCGGCTTCGTCAGGGGCGGACGACCATTGCCATTGCGCACCGGCTTTCGACGATTAAGGATGCTAACCTCATTCTGGTATTGGATGCGGGCCGCATCGTCGAGCGGGGCACGCACGATGAGCTATTGGCGCAGAAGGGCCGATACTACGATATGTATGAACTGCAGACGGGCCATGACGAGTTGGACTAAACGCGGATAAATCAAAGGGGCCTTGGCCCTCAGCACCGTTACTAGTGCTGAGGGCCAAGGCCCCTTTAGTATCCAATTTGATGGCTGATGAGTTAATTGGTTGCTAGCGACGTGGATGGAGAATCGTCTTTGACCAGCCCCATCCCAGCGAGTCCGCCAACCGTCAGCTTCATTAACTGGTCGCGAATCTGGGTGACATCCATCCCGGTGGTTCCGGCCGCGTGGAGGCGAACCATCATCATCATGTTGGTCACGATAAAGTTGGCAATAATGGTGGCGGCACCATCTTCCTGGTGCACCTGGCTGACTAACTCGGCCTGAAGGAATTGCGTTAATTCCAACTGCACGCGGCGTGCGAGGAAACTATACTCACCGCTCGTCATCACGTAAGTGTAGAATTCACGGTTGCTGGTAAAGAACTCGTCAAAGACGTGCATGAAGAGTTCCCAGTTGTTTTGGTATTCCTCCATGGTGTGGGCGCCAAGCCGGGCGATGAGGTCCTGGGCGATGTCGTCAACGTAAGAGTCAGCGAGGTCCACAATTGAGTCGTAGTGCAGGTAGAAAGTTTTACGGTTAATGCCGGCGTGTGCGGCAAGTTGCGAGACGGTGATTCCGTGCCCGTCGTGGTCGGCCAGCACCATCTCTTCGAAGGCCTGCTTAATGGCGTGCTGGGTTCGGATTACTCGCCGGTCGTTTGCGTTTTTCATGTTGCGGCACCCCCAAAAATGTTGTACCTCAATCTTACTCCTTTTGTGGCTTAAACAACAAGGATCATAATTGTGGGGTTTTTGGGGGGAGAACGCGCTGGTGGTCACGCAAGCAAAAGGTCGACTTGAATGCCAGCCCCTCCAACCTTTGTCGTGGAAAATGATACTGCATGCACAAGAACGCGACGGGCAGGTACCATTACATAAAGGCTAATCGCACTTTAAAATAAATTTTTGTGAATGATTCGGCGTTCCCGCGTTATTCGTGCTTATTAAAACGAGCTCCGCAGGCCAGAAACCGACGTATAAACATACCCGAACAAGAATCCAAGTGCGGGATTCTCGCCCGGGTATGCTTATACTTTGCTTTCTAAACGGCCTGCTGCGCTCTCTGGTTTCTAAACGAGCTCCGCAGGCCAGAAACCGACGTATAAGCAAGACCGAACAAG
>NZ_BCVS01000120.1:0-6754 GCF_001591865.1 Lacticaseibacillus pantheris DSM 15945 = JCM 12539 = NBRC 106106 | reverse complement strand
GGAGCACCCCACGAAAGCCGCAGCACACCGTTCCGACCAACGCTGCCGTCAAACACCACCGTAGCAACCCGAGACTACCTACCAGCAGCGGTAAGTTTCACCAGCGTGGCGCGTTTTTTCTGCAACAGCCATTGACAAGACACCCCACAAAGTGGAAAATGAGTTTCGTTACGTAGGGTGTCAAGACACCTAATGGCAATTATATCTGGGGGAATTATTCATGGAATCGACTAAACAGGTAGGAATCTGGGCACACGCGCGGCTAATCACCGGCGTTGGTGTTGCCTGGTTGTTTGACGCGATGGACGTCGGGATGCTTTCGTTTGTTATTGCGGCCGTTAAGGGTGAGTGGCACCTGAACGCTGTCCAAATGGGCTGGATTGGTAGTATCGGCTCAATTGGGATGGCCATCGGGGCGGTGCTGTTCGGTATGCTGGCTGACCGGGTTGGCCGCAAAACGGTGCTCATTATCACGTTACTCATCTTTTCGATTGGGTCCGCCGCATCGGCTTTGGCTACGGGGTACGCCATGTTCATGACGTTACGGTTGCTGATTGGGGCCGGATTAGGCGGTGAGCTGCCTGTGGCGTCTACGTTAGTTTCTGAAAGCGTGGCGACCGAACACCGGGGCCGCAGTGTTGTGCTGCTGGAGAGCTTTTGGGCGGCGGGCTGGTTGGCCGCGGCCTTGATCTCATACTTTGTTATCCCCAACTGGGGTTGGCGCGTGGCGATGGTCCTCACCGGACTCACCGCGGTGTACGCGTTCTACTTCCGGCGCGGGATCAAAGAGTCACCCGTTTACCTGGCGGCCGGCCACCGCAAGCCCCGCTTTTGGGCCACGTTAGTCCAGCTGTGGCGGCCACCATACCTGCGGGCGACGGCCATGTTGTGGATTGTGTGGTTCATGGTGGTTTTCTCCTACTACGGCATGTTTCTGTGGTTGCCAAGTGTTATGCAACTCAAAGGTTTCAGCATGATCAGCAGCTTTGGTTACGTGCTGGTGATGACTATTGCGCAACTGCCGGGGTACTTCACGGCGGCGTGGTTGATTGAAAAGTGGGGCCGGAAGCGCGTTTTGGCCACGTTCCTATTGGGCACGGCTGCCGCCGCACTCGGCTTTGGGATGGCGACGAGCCTGGCTTGGCTGCTGGTGATGGGGATGCTCCTCTCTTTCTTCAACCTGGGGGCGTGGGGCGCCCTGTACGCCTACTCACCGGAGCAGTATCCGGGTAGCGTGCGTAGTAGTGGTTCCGGCTTAGCGGCCGGCGTGGGCCGAATTGGCGGCATCGTGGGGCCACTACTGGTCGGTAGCCTGATTGCGAGCGGCGTTAGTTTCGCCAGCATCTTTGCTATTTTCACGGCGGCAATCGTTATTGCGGTACTCGCCGTCATGGTGCTGGGTCGGGAAACGATGGGCCAGCAATTGAACTAATTGAGGCACAAAAAAACGACTACTCAGTAGTCGTTTTTTTGTGCCTAGCGGGGATTAAGCGAGGACGTTGCCGTTAACCCAGTCAGTTACCTGCTTGGGGCTCAGGCGCTCGCCATTACCAATGTGGTTGATCTGCTTGCCGTCTTCAAAGAGGACGAAGGCAGGAATTCCCTTCAGGCCCTGCTCCTTAGCAATTTCGATGTTGGCGTCGCGGTCGACGTCAACCCAGCCGGCACCATCGCTCATTGCGTGTTCCTTAATCTGCTGGACGAAAGGCTTGATGGCCTTGCAATCACCACACCAGTCCGCCGTCATAAACATGACCTGCTTACCAGGCTTGTTCAGTTCGGTCCGGACAGCGTCGTCGGACACCACCGTTGGTTTGTACATTTCCATGAATGAATTACCCCCAATTGTTGGTGCCAGGAAAAATGTCCGGGACACCACTTTATTTAAGTTGTATTATACCACGCACGCTTACAAAAGGTAAGCCTAACGATTAATCTTGGCACCCACTAGCTTTTAAACTGCCGTAAGTAGCGGCTGGCGAACAACTTGTGAAACTTGACCGCCAATGTGGGGTTGGCGGCGTCAATATCGGCGTACATCGCAGTCGTAACTTTGCCCATCAGTCGGGCGAGCTCGTCCAGATCATCGTCGCTGAGCGTGTTCACAAAGGGGGGCACCTCCTGCGCGGCCGCCTCTACTTCCTGGCGACCGGCTGCGGTCAGGTGGACGAGGTTCACCCGCTTGTCATTCGGGGACTTGGACAGGGTCACCAACTCGCGTTTTGCCAGCTTAGCGATAAACTCACTGGCTGATTGGGGTGACATGCCTAGGCGGTCTGCAATCTGGCGTTGGGAGAGGTGGTCATCTTCGGCCAACACCAACAGTACTTTGCCCTGGCCCTCAACCGTTAGGCGTGGTCGGGGTTGTTTGACGATATCGTCGTATATTTTACTGAGCTGTTCGTATTCAGCCAGCTTGCCGGCAACGAGCTCGGCCTTGATATTCTTGCCCACGGTTAATCAGTCCATTCCTTATTTTCTTCAGTATACCGTATTCCACCGGGGCCGGAGAAAGCAAATGGTTGACTTTTTAATCAGGGGGCCTTACTATGTATTCAATCAGGGCACCTGATTAAATGCAAAGGTGGTTTTCAACATGACAAATGATAATGCAATTGAAGTAGTGGGTATCCAGAAGCAATTCGGCACCCAGGTGGCCGTGGACGATGTTTCCTTTACGGTCGGCAAAGGTGAGGTGTTCGGGCTTCTGGGACCGAATGGCGCGGGCAAGACGACCACCTTGAGAATGATCACGACCTTGTTGCGGCAGGACCAGGGGCACATTCTGGTGAACGGCTTTGACACGGTGACTCAAGCCCCGCGGGTTCGGCAACAGTTCGCGTTGACGGGTCAGAACGCATCCATTGATCAGGACTTGAGCGCCATGGAAAATCTGGTGATATTTGGCCGGCTGCATGGGCTCACCCGTGCTGATGCCCGGAGCCGGGCTACTGAGTTACTGGGCGACTTTGATTTAACCAATTCCGCCAGCAAGAGCCTCGACCAGTTCTCCGGCGGGATGCGGCGGCGCCTTGACCTGGCCGTCAGCCTGATTGGCAACCCCAGCATCCTCTTCCTGGACGAGCCAACGACGGGGCTGGATCCCCGGACGCGCACGCAGATGTGGACTGCCATTCGTCGGCTGGTACAACACGGCACGACGGTGGTACTGACCACGCAGTACCTAGAGGAAGCGGACCAGTTGGCCGACCGCATTGCGTTGATTGATCATGGACGTATGGTTGCTTTGGGTACGCCGAGCGCCCTCAAACAGCGGGTGGGAGGTCTGCACCTGCAAATAGAGGTGCCGGAGCTGCGGTGGGTTGCGCCAGCACAAGCGGTGGTGCAGGCCGTGTTGGCTGGACCTACGGAGGTGCAGAACCGTAAAGTGAGTGCGTACCTCGATGACGATGGTTTTCGGGCGGTGGCCGCCATCACGACGAAGTTACAGGATGCCGGCGTTCCGCTGAGCAACTTTGCGGTCACCGAGCCGTCACTCGATGATGTATTTTTGCGGATGACCGTGGGTAAAAACTAATTCGGGCTGGACCCAATTAAGGAAATCACATTACGAGGTATCAAAATATGGATAATCAATCAACAAATCACGTTATTAGTAACACCATGACCATGGCCTACCGGAACCTACTCAAGACGCTGCATAACCCGGATAATATGAGCGACGTGGTGATGCAACCGGTCATTTTTACGTTGCTATTTGGCTACCTGTTTGGTGGCGCGATTGCCGGCAGCGTTCATGCGTACCTACCGATGCTGGTGCCGGGGATATTGATTCAAAGTATTCTCAACGCTGCGTCCGGCTCCGGTCAGCAGTTGCGTACGGACATTAATGCCGGCGTCTTTGACCGCTTCAAGACCCTGCCGATATCGCCGCTGGCCCCGCTTGCCGGTCAGCTGGTGGGGGATGTGCTCCGGCTACTAGTGTCTGGAGTGATGGCGCTGGTGACGGCCGCGGTGATGGGGTGGCGCCCAACCGCCGGCCTGGTCGACGTGGCGGCGGCATTATTGTTGGCCATCTTTATCGGCTGGTCCGTTTCCTGGATATTCGCGCTGGTGGGGCTGTTGGCCAAAGACGCGGAGATGATCGGGAGCTTGTCGATGATCATTATTCTGGTGCTGACCTTCCTGTCTAACGCGTTTATTCCCACACGCACCTTGCCGCCGTTGATTCAGACTTTGGTTAAGGTCAATCCGGTGACCCTGACCATTAGTGCGATGCGCAGCCTCCTGGGTAATGGTGGTTGGGGTATGGACGCCACCGTGGTGTTGGTGAGTGGTGCCGTGATTATGGCGGCCTTTGTACCGTTGACCGTATGGGCTTACCGACGTCAGGGATAGTAACTAGCAGCTTCGCGGTAGCGTCTTTACACAGACTTGCTGAAACTCCAGTCCATCTGGGAGCACACAAAAACCCGCCAACCGAAGTTAGCGGGTTTTGCTGTGGTCGTGAAGGAGTAATTAAACTTCTTCAGGAACCAACTTAACGGACTTAGTGCCCATCCAGCCACAGATTTCCTTGAAGGTATCCGTGATGGCCTGAGTACCAGGAGCCAGCAACTTACGAGGGTCGTAACCCTTGCCCTGCTGGTCCTTGCCGGCTTCGATGTATTCGCGAGTAGCCTTGTCAAAGGCAAGCTGGCATTCAGTGTTGATGTTCAGCTTGGCGATACCCATGGAGATGGCCTTTTCAACCTGTTCCTGAGGGATACCGGAACCACCGTGCAATACCAGTGGCTGAGCAACAGCATCAGCGATTTCCTGGAGACGGTCGAAGTGCAGGCCCTTCCAGTTGTCTGGGTACTGGCCGTGGATGTTACCAATACCAGCAGCTAGGTAGTCAACGCCAGTGTCAGCGATCTGCTTAGCTTCGTCAACAGAAGCTAATTCGCCTTCACCAACAACACCGTCTTCTTCACCACCGATGGAACCAACTTCGGCTTCAACGGAGATACCCTTGGCGTGGGCCAAGGCAACGATTTCCTTAGTCTTTTCCAAGTTTTCTGCGAATGGCAGGTCGTGACCATCGAACATAACGGAGTTGTAGCCGGCAGCAATAGCTTCCTTGGCAGCTTCGTAGTTACCGTGGTCCAAGTGAATAACAACTGGTACGGTGATGTTCATGGATTCTGCAGTCAGCTCGATCAGAGCCTTGCAAAGCTTGTAACCACCCATGTACTTAGCAGCACCCATGGAAGTCTGGATAAGTACAGGAACGTTCAAGTCCTGAGCACCCTTGAGGATGGCACGAGTCCATTCAAGGTTGTTGGTGTTGAACGCACCGATAGCGTAGTGACCCTTACGAGCCGCAGCAAACAGTTCTGTGCCGTTAACAAATGGCATTATAAAGTCCTCCTAAAAACTGGAAACAAATTTTTTTACTCGTTCATTCTAACATAGTTTACAAAGATTGTCGTACCCGTTTACACCCCTAATGCAACAAGTGTGGCATCACAAATTAACAATGTCACTCCGGTCAGGGCGGTAGGATTGCGTAGTGAATAATTGGCATCGCTTTCACGGCGGCCGTAGAGGTTATGCAAATTTTGGGATGATAAAGTGCAATGTTTTGCAAGGTGGGAGATGACGATAAATATTTACGCTAAATTAGGGTGGAGTTGGTCAAAACCGACAGGGAAAATTGCACCGTCAAATCGGTAGTGTACGCAGATTTGTCACCAGCAATTATTTAGTTAGAATGAGTATACTGAACGGTAACTGATAATTGATCAACCATTGAGGAGGCGGCAGATTGACCAAAATTGCAATTATTTCCGACATTCACGGTAACATCACGGCTTTGCGTGCCGTTTTGGCCGACGCCCGGGCGGCATCAGCTGATGAGTATTGGTGCTTGGGTGATATCTACATGCCGGGTCCGGGGGCTGAAGACGTGTGGTCATTGCTGGATGATATCCATCCAATCGTACGGGTGCGGGGTAATTGGGATGACTTTGCGGCCGCGATTATGCGGGGTGATTACCACCCCCAGCGGCCGATGGATATCTTTGTCGCCCGGAACGTCCGCTACTTATTGGAGCGAATGCCCGCAGCAGACCTGCAAAGGTTAGGTCAATGGCCGTTACGTGCAGTTCGTGAAATTGGCGGCCTTCGTTTTGGCATTCAGCACAACTTACCGGCAATTAACTTTGGCCACACGCTGTACCCACGGGCCGAGCAAAGTAATTTCAACGCCCTGTTTGCCGATGGGCGGACGGATGTCGCCGTGTATGGCCATATCCACGCGCAGTTGGTTCGGTATGGGGATGATGGACAGCTAGTACTCAATCCCGGCGCGGTAGGACAACCGTACTCTCCATATCCAGCGATGAGGCGTGATCAGCGTGCGCAGTATTTGCTGTTGACCGTTGATGAGCAGGGAATTGCGGACATTGACTTGCGCCACGTTAACTACGACGTGGACGCCGAGCTGGCCTTGGCCCGTGAACGCCGCTTACCGTACTATGATCTGTACGTTAAGTTGCGTCGGGAGGGGTTGGCTAGCACCCACGATGAGGAGACTTTGCGCCGGTTTAACGAGGAGTACGGGTATACCGAGGAAGTCACTGGTTATTTCCCGGGAAATAAGGACTGATGGAACTCCCTCTGGAAACAGAGTATATATAGACAACTAAGCCTGGCAAACATTCATGTGTGCCAGGATTTTTTAGGTGATTTCGTCAAATATGCGCTCCTGGCTGGCGGTTCTGGCCGGCGGGGGCGCTGTGGCGTGCTA
>NZ_BCVS01000119.1:0-6871 GCF_001591865.1 Lacticaseibacillus pantheris DSM 15945 = JCM 12539 = NBRC 106106 | reverse complement strand
ACTAACCCACTAACCCACTAACCCACTAACCCACTAACCCACTAACCCACTAACCCACTAACCCACTAACCCACTAACCCACTAACCCACTAAGACCTAAGGCTGAAATTAACCCAAATTAGCAAACGCGCGTTGACATTGCTAACCCGGGGTTGTATATTATTGTTGTTAGCACTTAGAAAGTATGAGTGCTAATTCCGGAGGTGAGGACATGTTAACGGAACGGGAATTGATGGTACTCAAAGATATCATCAAGTTATACACCGAAACGGGTCAGCCCGTGGGCAGTAAAACGCTCATGACGTCGCTACCGATTCGCGTCAGTTCGGCAACCATTCGCAACGACATGGCCGCGCTGGAGGATGCCGGGTTGATTCGCAAAACGCATAGCAGTTCGGGTCGTGTGCCCAGTTCGGCTGGTTATCGTTACTATCTCGATAACATGCTGACACCGGCCCGGGTTCCCGAGCAGGAGATGCAAACCATTCGTCAGTCCTTCGGGAACGACTTTGGTCGCATCGATGAAATCATCGAGCAATCGGCACGGATTCTGTCCAACCTGACTAGTTACACTGCCATTACACTGGGGCCCGAGGTGGCTAACCTGACCCTTGAAGGCTTCAGGCTAGTGCCGCTAGGTAACCACCAGGTGATGGCCATCATCGTAGCTAGTGACGGTAGCGTACAGAACCAAGTGTTTACTTTGCCCCGTGAGTTGGATTCGGATCAGGTGGAGAAAGCTATTCGGATTATCAACGACCAGTTGGTAGGCCAGAGCCTCACCACCGTCGCGCAAAAGTTGCGGACCGACGTACCGGCCATCTTGATGCAACAGTTACAAACACCCAAGGGATTCCTAGATGCGTTTGGCGACGTGTTGCAAAAGGCGGTCAGCGAACGTTTCTACGTTGGCGGTCGGCTAAACCTCATGGACTACTTTGGGTCCGACAACCTGGGTGAGCTCAAGCAAATCTACCGTTTAATTGACCGGCAAGACGAGTTAAACCAGTTGTTGGACGCGAACACCGATGGTTCTGGTCAACGACCAATCTCGGTGCGCCTGGGTTCGGAGTTGTCGGAACAGTCGCTCCGCAATTTAAGTCTGATCACCGCGCGCTATTCGGTTAACGACCACGGCCAGGGGATGATTGCCATCCTGGGGCCAAAGTCGATGCCGTACTCCAAGATGATCGGTTTGCTCGAGGCGTTCAGAACGGAATTAGCATCACGCTTAACTAACTACTATGACCACCACTAGGGTGGGTTTGGAAAGGAGCACCACAATGTCCAAAAAGGAAGGGCAACAGCCCGAATCAGGTGCTGACGTTGCGGACGACAATTTGCAACGTTCAGCGGAAGACTTGGAGCATTTGATTGATGCCGATAGTCCCGAAGCGGAGGCAACTAAGCAGTTGCAGGCCGAACGGGACGAGCTTGAGGATAATTACCTGCGCGCTGCGGCGGAAATCAAGAACATGAGCTCCCGCTTCAAGAAGGAGCGCGAACAGCTCGCCCGCTACGACGGACAAAAGGTCATCACGGCAATTTTGCCGTCACTGGATAACCTTGAACGTGCCCTGGCGACGGAGGTTTCCGACCCCGCCGCCGAGCAGCTGAAGCAGGGGGTATCCATGGTGGCCAATCACCTGCAGCAGGCGCTCAAAGAAGCGGGTGTCAGCGAAGTAGAGGCTGCCGGGGCCACCTTTGACCCCACCATCCATCAGGCAGTGCAGACCGTCCCCGCGGACGACGAGCATCCGGCTGATACGGTGGCGCAGGTTCTGCAGAAGGGCTACCGCTTGCACGACCGGATTCTGCGTCCCGCCATGGTAGTTGTTGCTAAATAAATCAGTTAATCAAATTTAAGGAGTAAATCAATATGGCTAAAATTATTGGTATTGACTTGGGTACTACAAACAGTGCCGTCGCCGTTCTTGAAGGTGGCGAGCCAAAGATTATCACCAACCCAGAAGGCAACCGGACGACACCGTCCGTTGTTTCCTTTAAGGATGGTGAAATTCAGGTCGGTGAAGTGGCTAAGCGTCAGGCTATCACGAACCCAGACACGATTATTTCCATCAAGCGTCACATGGGTGAAGCCGGCTACAAGGTAACCGTTGGCGACAAGACCTACACGCCGCAGGAAATTTCGGCCATGATTTTGCAGTACATTAAGAAGTTCGCTGAAGACTACTTGGGCGAAGACGTCACTGAGGCCGTTATTACCGTCCCAGCGTACTTCAACGACAGCCAGCGGCAGGCAACTAAGGATGCCGGTAAGATTGCTGGTTTGGACGTTAAGCGGATTGTCAACGAACCAACTGCTTCCGCTTTGGCATACGGTTTGGACAAAGGTGATGCCGACGAAAAGGTGCTGGTTTACGACCTTGGTGGTGGTACCTTTGATGTTTCCATCCTGCAATTAGGTGACGGTGTCTTCGAAGTGCTGTCCACGAACGGTGATACCCACCTTGGTGGTGATGACTTTGATAACAAGATCATCGACTGGATGGTTGAAGGCTTCAAGGCTGACAATGGCGTTGACCTGTCCAAGGACAAGATGGCCATGCAACGGTTGAAGGACGCGGCTGAAAAGGCGAAGAAGGACCTGTCTGGTGTTTCTCAGACCCAGATTTCCTTGCCGTTTATTTCCGCTGGCGCTAACGGCCCACTGCACTTGGAAAAGACCTTGACCCGGGCACAGTTTGACCAAATGACTGCTGACCTGGTTGAGAAGACCCGCGTACCCGTTGAGAACGCACTGAAGGATGCCGGCCTCTCCAATGGTGACATTGACAAGGTTATCCTGAATGGTGGTTCTACCCGTATTCCTGCGGTTCAGGACGCCGTTAAGAGCTGGACTGGCAAGGAACCTGACCACTCCATCAACCCTGATGAAGCCGTTGCTTTGGGTGCCGCTATCCAGGGTGGTGTTATCTCCGGTGACGTGAAGGACGTCGTACTGCTTGACGTTACGCCACTTTCCCTGGGGATTGAAACCATGGGTGGTGTCTTCACTAAGCTGATCGACCGCAACACGACTATCCCTACCAGCAAGTCCCAGGTATTTAGTACCGCTGCTGATAACCAGTCTGCCGTTGATATCCACGTGCTGCAGGGTGAACGCCCAATGGCCGCTGACAACAAGACTTTGGGTCGCTTCCAGTTGGCAGATATCCCGGCCGCACCACGTGGCGTGCCACAAATCGAAGTTAAGTTCGACATCGATAAGAACGGTATCGTCCAGGTTTCCGCTAAGGATATGGGTACCGGCAAGTCCCAGAACATCACGATTAAGAGTTCGTCAGGCCTGTCCGACGACGAAATTGACCGGATGGTGAAGGAAGCCGAGGCCAACGCCGACGCCGACAAGAAGCGCAAAGACGAAGTTGACCTCAAGAACGAAGTTGACCAACTCTTGTTCCAGACCGACAAGACGTTGAAGGACGTTAAGGGTAAGGTTGATGACGCTGACATCAAGAAGGCCGAAGACGCTCGTGATGAGCTGAAGAAGGCCCAGGAACAGAATGATGTTGACGCCATGAAGGACAAGAAGGACGCCCTGAACAAGATTGTCCAAGACATGACCGTGAAGTTGTACCAGCAGGCTCAAGAGGCCCAGTCTGGTGCTGCGGGCGCAGACAGTGCAGCTGGCAGTGATGCTGGTAGCAGTGCTGACGGTGCCAACGGCAAGGACGATGACACCATCAACGGTGAATACACCGATACTAATGACGGTGACAAGAAGTAATATTCCTAGCAAACGGGCCAAGGCCGCTCATGGCGGGCCTTGGCCTTTTGCTATGGAGCTACCTGTGGTAAATTAAGTAGGTATGTATTACAACAATTTGAAAACCCGATTTTGGGGAGGTCATGATGGCTGATAAAGATTACTACGAGACTTTAGGTGTTAGCCGGGACGCGAGCGAGGACGAAATTCGTAAGGCGTACCGCAAGATGTCTAAGAAGTACCACCCAGATATCAACCACGAACCAGGCGCGGAAGAAAAGTTCAAGGAAATCAACGAAGCGTACTCCGTGCTGTCCGACCCGCAGAAGAAGGCCGCCTTTGATCAGTACGGCAGTGCCGATGGTCCGCAGGGATTTGGTGGCGGTGCTGGCGGTCAAACGTACAGTGGCTTCGACGGCGGTGGCTTCGGTGGTTTCGACGACATTTTCAGCTCCTTCTTTGGTGGTGGCGCGCAGGGTGCTGGTACTCAGGCGCGTCAACGCCGGGGTGCCGACCTGCAGTACCGGATGGACCTCAAGTTTGAGGAGGCTGTCTTTGGCAAGACCGACAATATTAGTTACAACCGTCAGGGCCGTTGTCACGTCTGCAAGGGTACGGGGGCCAAAGATGGCGCGCAACCGCAGACCTGTAGCAAGTGTCACGGTGCCGGTTACATCACGGTAACGCGGCAGACCATGCTCGGCACGATGCAGTCCCGCGAAACCTGTGACGTCTGTGGCGGTACTGGTAAGGAAATCAAGGACAAGTGTACTAACTGTCGTGGTACTGGTGTGGAACAGGAGCGTCACAGTATCGACGTGAAGGTGCCTGCTGGTGTTGACGATGGTCAGCAGATGCGGCTTGATGGTGCTGGGGATGCTGGGCCCAACGGTGCGGCGTTCGGTGACCTGTACGTGGTATTCCGCGTGCAGCCAAGCAAGAAGTACGTGCGTGACGGTGCGGATATCTTGATGAATATGGACATCTCCTTTGCCCAGGCCGCCCTTGGTGACGAAGTGAAGGCGGATACGGTTCATGGACCCGTCCAGTTGAAGGTGCCAGCCGGTACGCAGACGGAGACCAAGATTCGTTTACGTGGCAAAGGCGCACCGCACCTGAACGGCAGTGGTACCGGTGACGAGATTGTTACGGTGAAGATTCGGACGCCAAAGAAACTTAACCAGAAGCAGAAGGACGCATTAATGGCGTACGCCGCGGCTAGTGGCGACAAAGTTGAGCCGCACGAAAGCAGTCTGTTCGACAAAATTCGTGATGCGTTCAATAAGTAAGTAGATTGTGGGCGTGGACAAAGCTAAAAATTTGTTCACGCCCACTTTTTTTCGGCAATTCGGGTAGCGTTTGCACCGGCAATAGTGGTAGTATGAATAGCGAACCACTTACAAAAGATAAGCGAAAAGATTGTGAGGTTAACGCATGACAAAGAAATCAACGCAACGCTACGGTGCGGATATGATCGTGGACAGTTTGGCAAACCATGATGTTAAGTATGTATTTGGTATCCCTGGAGCCAAGATTGACCGGGTGTTTGAACGGTTGGAACATCCAGTTAATCCTAATGCTCCCCAACTCATCGTGGCGCGCCACGAACAAAATGCGGCGTTTATGGCGGCTGCAATCGGTCGGATTACGGGCAAACCAGGGGTAGTACTGACGACGTCGGGCCCTGGTGCGTCGAACTTGGCGACCGGATTGGTAACGGCGACGGCCGAGGGGGACCCGGTACTCGCAATTTCTGGTCAGGTGCAGCGTGGTGACCTCCAGAGGTTGACACATCAAAGCATGCGGAACGCGCCTGTCTTTGAACCCATTACGAAATACTCGGTTGAAGTGCAGGATCCCGAAAACACGAGTGAAACCATTGCGAACGCCTACCGGGCCGCAGCGTCTGGTAAGCAGGGTGCTAGTTTTGTGTCCGTGCCACAGGACGTGACCGACAGTCCCGTCACCACTGCTCCGATTAAGCGGTTAGCGGCCCCGAAACTCGGTCCGGCGTCTTTGAGCGAGATGACCAACCTGGCCCGGGCGATTAAGGAAGCCGAGCTGCCAGTATTACTGGTGGGCATGCGGGCCTCGTCCGCAGACGTGACGCGCGCCATCCGCGATCTGCTGGCAGTGAGCGAACTGCCAGTGGTTGAAACCTTCCAGGGTGCGGGAATTATCAGTCACGAGCAGATCGATAATTTCTTTGGCCGTGTGGGGCTCTTCCGCAATCAGCCTGGGGATGAGTTGCTTCAGCAGAGTGACCTGATCATTACTATTGGCTATGACCCAATTGAATACGAGCCCCGCAACTGGAACGCGGCAGCCGATGCGCGCATCGTCAACATTGATTCATTACCATCCGAGATTGATACGCACTTCCAGCCGGAGACGGAGCTAATTGGAGATATCGCGCAGACTTTGGACTTGTTGATTCCACTGATGCGCGGATACCACGTTACGCCGGGGGCCAAGCACTTTCTGGACCACGAGCAGGAGCGAATTCAGCAACGTGACGAGCCGCCAGCAATCGCGCCTGACGCGACTTTGGCGCACCCACTCAGTATCATTCGTGAGCTCCAGGAACGCGTGAGCGACGATATGACGGTCACTGTCGACGTTGGGACGCATTACATTTGGATGGCCCGGCACTTCCGCAGTTTTGAGCCACGTCACCTACTGTTCAGCAACGGGATGCAGACGTTGGGTGTGGCGTTGCCATGGGGGATTGCGGCGAGCTTGCTGCGGCCGGAGCACAAAGTAGTATCGGTGTCCGGTGACGGTGGTTTCCTATTTTCCGGGCAGGAGTTGGAGACGGCGGTGCGGCTGCACTCAAACTTGGTGCACATCATTTGGAATGATGGCCATTATGACATGGTGAAGTTCCAGGAGGAAATGAAGTACGGGCAGTCGGCGGGGGTCAATTTTGGCCCGGTTGACTTCGTGAAGTACGCGGAGAGTTTTGGCGCAAAGGGGTTGCGTGTGGACCACCCAGCTGATTTGGGGCGGGTGTTAGATGAGGCGTTCGCGACGGATGGCCCGGTTGTGGTTGATATTCCCGTGGATTATAGTGATAGTGAGGAATTGGGTAAGAGTATTTTGGAGGATCAGCTGTATTAGAGAGAGCGGAGCCCCGCGGTT
>NZ_BCVS01000118.1:0-6901 GCF_001591865.1 Lacticaseibacillus pantheris DSM 15945 = JCM 12539 = NBRC 106106 | reverse complement strand
CCAAGAATCCAAGTGCGGGATTCTCGCCCGGGCTTACTTATACTCTGCTTTCTAACCGCGGGGCTCCACTCTCTAAAACGAGTTGCACAGGCCAGAAGCCGCCACATAACGCATTCCAACCAAAAGACCAAAACCGGGTCTTTCGGTTGGAACGCCTTATGCTCTGTCTTCTAAGCGGCCTGCTCCACTCTCTAAATACCCTGAATCAAAACCATAATAATCGGAATCACGATCACGAACAGCACGGTCGAAGTCGTCACCACGTTGGTAGCATACTTCACGTCCCCATGTGCCTGTTCCGCCAGGATTGGCAGAACGGCAAGGCCAGGTGCGGAGGCCTGCACAATCAGTGTCTGGGCCTCCATGCTTGGCATCCCGCCAACCATGCCGCTACCAATCATAATGATGGCGAACATAACGGCCGGGGCCAGCACGAACCGGCCGAGCAACGCTACGATACTATCACGGTCAAAGTGGATACTACCCAAACCAGCTTTGGCCAACACAATCCCGATGTAAATCAGGGACAATGGCGTAACCAGGTTACCAACGTAATCCAACGTGTTGGTTGCAAAGCTGAGCCAGCCAATGTTTGGCACGTCAATCCGGAGCAACAGGAAGACCAATGCGACCAAGAAACCAACTAGTGGTGCTGGCAACAGCTTCTTCCAGTTAAAGCTACCCTTTTCGGCGCTACCCTTGACGCGCGTGGGGTCATCCTGAGCCATCAGGAAGGCACCCAGCGTCCACGTGGAGACGGTGTTGACCACGTAGTAAATCAGGAAATAGGCCATGGACTTGTTACCAAAGAGGGCCAAGTTCAGTGGTAAACCGATAAAAATGGTGTTGGCGTTCACAAACATGTTGATGAACGTCCCCCGACGACCCGGACGCACCTTGAGAATCTTCACGAGTGCAAAGGCGACGAGGTAGCCGATAGCAACGGCGATGAAGCCGTATACCAAACCACTGGCTAAGC
This sequence comes from Lacticaseibacillus pantheris DSM 15945 = JCM 12539 = NBRC 106106, assembly GCF_001591865.1. Lineage (NCBI taxonomy): Bacteria > Bacillati > Bacillota > Bacilli > Lactobacillales > Lactobacillaceae > Lacticaseibacillus > Lacticaseibacillus pantheris. Next base: position 5,922 of record NZ_BCVS01000118.1, on the reverse strand, counting down.
TGACCAATTTATCTAACGTCAACCGTTCCAACACCGAAATGAAGATGGATGCTGGCAGGGCGACTTTCATTAATAAGTTCGAAACGGTGCCACCAAATGAATCCGGGAACCACCCTTTGCGTTGAAGCATGTATCCCAAAGCGATAATCAACAGAATCGTCAGGACACTTTGAATTGATGTTGCTAATGCTGTCATGTTGTTTCCTCCCTCAATCAGTGACTAATTACAGGTTGAGTGGCTTGTACTCTGGCGTCCACTTGGTGTCCGCAACTGCCTGCTTAGCATCAGTAATCGGGTCTTCATTCAGACCTTCGTCCAACGCTTCCTGTGCTACGGCGTTCGCAACCGTCTGGCTGAATTTCGCCAGCTGCTTAACTGGTGGCAACACTGCGGCACCAGCCTGATCAGGGTCAACGATACCACCCAGGCTGTGGGCTGCAGCCGAAATCATGCCGTCAGTCAATAGCTTGCTGGTAGCGGCGATGGTACCTAGACCGAGCCCAGGGTAAACCAACGCGTTGTTAGCCTGGCCAATGGCGTAGGTTACACCTTTGTACTCAACGTCAGCCGCCGGAATCCCCGTAGCAACCAGCGCACGGCCATCGGTCCACTTAATCAGGTCCTCAGCCTTAGCTTCAGCCAACTTGGTCGGGTTGCTCAACGGGAAGATGATTGGCCGGTCGGTGTGAGCAGCCATCTCAGTCACTACTTCCTCAGTGAAAGTACCCGGAACGGTACTCGTACCCACCAAGATGGTTGGGTGCACGGCCTTAACCGCTGCCGCCAAGCTGGTCAGTTCGTCAGCGTTAGTAAACTCACTGCGGCTACGAGCAAACGGCTTTTGCTGTGGCGTCAAGTCAGGCATGTCGTCAAACAACAGACCCTGCTTGTCCACCAGGTAAAAGTGCTTGCGTGCTTCTTCCGGTGCCATCCCCTGCTGCAAGTATTCTTCGTAAATACGCTGGGTAATTCCGGCACCGGCAGTACCAGCACCAAAGCTCATGTACACCTGGTCGGTCATCTTCTGCTTGGAAATGTTCAGCGCACCCAGAATACCGGCAAGTACGATAATCCCAGTGCCCTGTATGTCATCGTTAAACGTCGTCAGCTGATCCTTGTACTGGTCCAGGATGTCAGCAGCGTTGCTACGACCAAAGTCTTCAAAGTGGAGGTAGAGCTTCGGGAACAGGCTCCGCGCACTAGCAACGAACTTGTCCACAAAGGCATGGTATTCTTCACCGTACACGCGCTGCTTCCGCAGACCGAGGTAAAGGTCATCGTTCAGCAACGACTCATTGTTGGTCCCAGAGTCCAACACAACCGGCAGCACTTGGCTAGGGTCAATCCCTGCGGCGGCCGTGTACACCATCAGCTTGCCGACAGCGATATCGACACCCTGCGTACCCCAGTCACCGATACCGAGGATACCTTCCGCATCGGTTACCACAATCAAACGAATATCACGGCCATCGGCGCTAGCCTTCAGGGCGTCCTCAATGTGGTCCTGGTCCTCAATCGACAGGTACGTTGCGTTCTGTGGGTCAATGAACAGCGCGCTGTAGTTCTCGATGGTGTCAGCGATGGTTGGATCGTACACAATTGGCATGAATTCAGCGACGTGCTGGCCAAACAAGGCGTAGAACAAAACGTGGTTGTGGTTGAAAATGTCCATCAAGAAGATCCGCTTTTCCAGTGCGGATGGCTTCTGTAGGTACTGTGCGTACGTCTGGGCTACCTGCTGGTCCAAAGTCTGGACGGCTGGCGGTAACACACCGTTCAAACCGTATTGGTCGCGTTCTTCCTTAGTAAAGGCTGTACCTTTGTTTAAAAATGGGTTATTGATAATTTGCTGTGCTGTGAGTTGCATAAGCGATTCCTCCTCATCAATTTGCTGATATATTGTGGCGAGATTGTTGCTCTTTCGTCTTAACGAGGTACAGCATAAATCACAGAAAAATTTATAGTCAAACGTGCCAGTTGTGATAAAATCTTTTTATATGAACGGCCACACACCAGAAAGGACGGCGTTTTGTGATGAACACACGCGACTTTGAATACTTTGTCCAACTTGTAGATTTAAAAAGTTTTTCCGCCGTCGCCAAAGTTTTTCGGGTGAGCCAGCCCACGGTATCGTTATCCCTCAAACGATTAGAGGAACAATACGGCATTGAATTAATTCACCGCGACCGCAGTCACAACACGCTCACCGTCACCGCTGCCGGCGAGCAACTCGCGACGCACGCCCGGAGCATTCTGAGCGAATTACGCCAAACACAACAGGATCTCGACGCCCTGCAGGTGACCACGGTACGGTTGGGATTACCACCCATTATTGGTAATTACTATTTTCCAAAGTTAATTCCCCACCTGGTTAATAACGGCAGCATGGACCATCTGCAGACTATCGAGGGAGGTTCTGGCAACCTGCTTAAACGTCTCCGCGCTGGCGAACTCGACATGGCCCTGCTTGGGAGTGTGGGTCCGCTGGTCGCCGACGATTTGCAGGTTGAGCAGCTCTTTGCCCGCCCGTTCGCCATTATCGCCGCCCCACAACGCAAAGTCGGGCAGGACGGTGCCGTCGCCTTTGCCCAACTCGTAGGCGAACCATTTGTGGCCTTGGGTGAGCAGTACGTTCACGCCCAGGCTTTCCGCGCATTGAATCATAGTGCGGGCGTACGCCAGCGTGTGGTATTCCGTAGCGACGATGTTAGCCTCATCAAAACTATGGTGCACCAGGACGTCGGCATCGCGCTGCTCACGGACCTCGCGGTGACGCCGGAGGACCACCTCCAGCTGATTCGCCTCACCGACCCCGGCCAACCGCTGTTTACGGTATCGCTGGTGCGGCGCCAGAACCAATTAACCACACCCATGCAGCGCAAAGTTATGCGGGCGCTGATTCAGGCGGAATAGTGAATATGCACCTTGCGCCAAAAAGCGCGTCACATTTGCGTTTAATCGCCAACGTTACGCGCTTTTTGCATGCTACCAATGAATAGCGAACGGAACGACACCGGTGTCCAGCATGGCTCCGACGCCAGTCTCCCGCGTGCATTAACATCTTTATTATGGTAATCTAACGCTAATGCCATTATGTGGTAGCTTTACTTATCCCATTGTGGGCGGTAGTGTAGTTTTGGGGTGATGAATAATGACAATCAAACTGGAACGTATTTACGAACATCCTGGGACACCCGGCTTCCGTATTCTGACGGACCGCTTGTGGCCCCGTGGCATTAAAAAGGTGGACGCACACATTGACCTGTGGGCCAAGGACATTGCGCCCACCACCGAACTGCGTAAGTGGTTCAACCACGACCCAGAAAAGTTTACTGAGTTTAAGAGTCGATACCAGGACGAATTAGCACAAAATCCGGCCACAACCGAGTTAATTGACACGGTGAACGCGCAACTACAAGAGGGCAATACCGTTGTGCTTCTGTTCGGAGCCAAAGACACTACTAACAACCAGGCCGTCGTGCTCAACGAATGGCTGGCCGCCCACGGGGTACACGATGACAACTAATAAACGTGACGCACGTCAACAACAAATTGCCGCCCTGCGTGCATTGCCAGCTGAGCAACGCCAAACCGAAACCGAGGCGCTCTTGGCGCAACTACGGGCACTGCCCGAGTGGCAAGCGGCTCGCACCATCGCCACGACAATCAGCGGTGGCTTTGAAGTCGACACTAGCGGTGTGATTGCGGCGGCCGTCGCGGATGGCAAAGACGTGGTGGTACCCAAGACCATGCCGCACCGACAGATGGCTTTCCTACCGTTTACCAGCCGCGAAGCATTGGTCAAAAGCGACTTTGGTCTACTGGAACCGCCCTACCAACCTGAACTGGTCAACAATGCACCCGACCTGGTTGTAGTCCCGGGCTTAGCGTACACGCGTACATCGCGTTACCGTCTCGGCTTTGGCGGTGGTTACTACGACCGCTTTCTGGCCGGATACCATGGCACCACGGTTGCGCTAGCCCTGTCTGTACAGATACGGCCAGAAAACGCCTGGCCACATGACACCTTCGACGTGCCTTTGCAACATATTATTACCGCGAAATAAGTAACCGAAGGGGTCTAGATTATTGCAAGCATTTATCTCTAGTGTTTTCGGCGTGGCCGAAATTATTATTTTAATTGCCGTTGGGTACTGGTTATCAGCACGCCACTGGCTCAGCGCCCAAAGTGGCAAAATTATTGCCAAAATCATCACGCAGGTCGCCTTACCCGCGTATATGGTGGTCACCGTCAGCGAAAAGTTTACCGCCAACGAGTTGATTCGCTTGTTACCCGACCTACGCTACCCGCTGATTTCGATGGCCATTTTAGGCGTGCTGTCTGCAGTGGTAGCCCTCTTCCTGCGCGTTGACCGTAGCCGCATCGGACTGTTTTGTTCGATGTTCCTCAATTCCAACACCGTCTTTATCGGTTTGCCGTTGAACATGGCCCTCTTTGGCGCCCGTAGCGTCCCGTACGTGTTGGTGTACTACATGGCTAACACCACCGTTTTCTGGACGGTTGGGGTCTACCTCATCCAACGTGATGGCCCCGGCGATGCCGAATTTGATTTCAAACGGGCTTTGGGTAAGATCTTTTCGCCACCACTGTTAGGTTTTATCGTTGGGATTATCATCGTCATGATGCACATCCAGCTACCTAACTTCCTTGCTGCAGACTTGGAGTACATAGGTGACCTCACCGTGCCTGGATCAATGTTTTTCATCGGTATCACGATTCAGCAGTCGGGTATTCGTAACGCGCTACGTTTGGATAAAGACTTCTTAGGGGTCCTGTTGGGCCGCTTCGTCTTTGCCCCGCTAATTATGTCCCTGCTCCTGGCTGGGGCGGACATGCCGGCACTGATGAAGACCGTGTTCATTATTCAGTCTTGCATGCCGGTGATGACCAACGCGCCGGTGGTCGCCCGGCTGTACGACGCGGACAGTGAATTTGCCGCTGTCGGTGTAGCGGGTTCGACGGTGTTGGCAATGATTGCTATCCCCATCGTCATGACGCTGATCCGCTAGCCAACAAAATGAGGCTCAATCATAAATAGCAACTTCGCAAAATCGATGAGCATCGACGCGGCCTACAAACGTGGACCACAATGCAGCTCCCTGTTCCAAACACAATAATGCCGATATTCCGCGGTTCTGGAATATCGGCATTATTACGTTATTGCTGGGGAGCTAACCGCATTGTGGTCCGCTCTCATTTATTGACAGGTTAAAAATTTACTGTACCTGCTGAATCTCGACCGGTACGTTATCAGGCACCATTTGCCGAATCTTGACGGTCAGGGCTTCAAGCGGCTGACGGAAAGTCATGCGCACGTATCGACGCGGATTAAAGGCAAAGACGACGATGACAAGCTGCCGACCACGGACTGTCTGCACGGGCAGAATGGTAACACCTGCCAGGGTGGACAGGCGCAACACCCGCTGAAACATGCCGTAACCGACGATACGGTCGCTGGCGATGCCGCCGTAACCCGCGGAGACGTTCAACAGGACGAACAGTGCGAGGAAGACGACGTACGCCCAGCTGGCGGTGTACGTGGAAGCAATCAAGATGGCGAACACGACGCCCCAAAACATCTGCATGTACGCATAGTTAGCGCGCACTTCGATTTGCGACTGCCAGTACACGTTGTAGCCCACGCAGCCGAGGAGCACTACGTCTAAAACCGTTAATAATAATTCCATTGATTGACACCACCTTTACTAATACCACTTACGCTCTAGGTACATGATAACAGATTGAGGCAGAGAGTGGAGCAGCCCGCTTAGAAAGCAGAGCATAAGTTATGAAAATCTGAAGGCCCGCTGTTGGCCTTTAGATTTTTATGGCTTATGTGGCGCTTTCTGGGCTGCGGAGCTCGTTTAGAGAGCGGAGCCCCGCGGTTAGAAACCAGAGT
>NZ_BCVS01000117.1:0-6986 GCF_001591865.1 Lacticaseibacillus pantheris DSM 15945 = JCM 12539 = NBRC 106106 | reverse complement strand
CGCAGCTCGTTTTTATAAGCAAGACTAACGCGGAAGAGCTGTAGCATTTTCCGTAATCGAAGCGCGAGTGGGCTTGGCCTTTTGGTTAGAGCTGCTTATGTGTAGCCTTTCTGGCCTGGGCAGCTCGTTTTAGAGTTAGAGAGCGGAGCCCCGCGTTCAGAAACTGGAGCAAATTCGTACGTCAAGGAGGAAATTGCTAAATGACCGAAACCGTTGTAATCAAATTGGGTGGTAATGCCACCGAGCAACTGACACCGCAATTCTTTGACCAACTGGCCCGGTGGCGAGCTGCCGGCGTGCGTGTCCTCATGATTCATGGTGGCGGGCCACAAATTAACGCGTGGAGCGAACGCCTAGGCCTGACGGTGCACAAACGCGGCGGTATCCGTGTAACTGACGCGGACACGTTGGCCGTTACCCAGGCGGTGTTGCTGGGCGTGGTACAACCGGCTTTGTGCCTGACTTTGCATCAACACGGACTGCCGGTCATGGGGTTGAACACCACCGATAACGCATTGCTCACGGGGACGTTGCTTGACCAGCAGCTCTACGGTGCAGTGGGCAAAATCACTCAGGTTAATACGACTGTGTTGAACCGGGTATTAGCCGACTATGTGGGGGTGTTAGCGCCGCTCGCACAGACTAGTGATGGCACGATGTTGAACGTTAACGCCGACATGGCGGCAGTCGCCGTTGCGCGTGCACTGGGCGCCACCAGGTTAATGATGGTGACCGATGTTCCCGGTGTCATTGTGAACGGGACCACAGCCGCTACAATCGATCCACAGCAGGCCAGCCGCTGGGTGCAGCAACGAATTATCACTAGCGGCATGGAAGCCAAAATTAATGCGGCCATTGATTGTGTACACGCCGGCACGCAGGTGAACATTACGAATGATGTGACCCGTCCGGGGACGATGGTCTTGTCCGCTGCGATGTAAGGGGGATGGAAAGATGACAACGAGTTTGTTTAACAATTATGGCCGACTACCAATCGACCTGGTGGACGGTCACGACTGGTTTTTGGTTGACGACACGGGGCACGAGTACTTGGACTTTACGAGCGGTATCGGCGTCTGTAGCCTGGGCTATAGCAACGGTCCGGTGGTGAAGGCTGTCACCCAGCAAGCTGGGCGCGTTTGGCACACCTCCAATCTGTATGACAGTGCGTTGCAGGAAGAAGTTGCGGCGCTCCTGACGGCGCCTGATCAGCTGGCCTTTTTCTGTAATTCTGGAACGGAGGCTAACGAGGCGGCCTTCAAGTTGGCCCGTAAGGCTACCGGTCGAACCCAGGTTTTGGCGTTCAACAATGGTTTTCACGGTCGGACGTACGGTTCAATGTCGCTGACGGGTAATCCCGACATTCAGGCTGGGTATGCACCCCTTGTCCCCGACGTCACCTTTGCAGATTACAACAGTCCTGATGTCCTTACGGCGATTGGCCCCCACCTGGCCGCCGTGATTCTGGAAGTGATTCAGGGTGAGGGCGGGGTGATACCCGCTGATACTAAGTGGCTGCAGGCGGTAGGGGCGGAGTGCAAGCGTCAGGGTGTCCTGCTGATTGTTGACGAGGTGCAGACCGGCATTGGGCGAACCGGGACTAAGTTCGCGTACATGGCAGCGGGCTTAGACCCCGACATTGTGACGGTGGCTAAAGCTTTGGGTAACGGGTTACCCATCGGTGCGATGTTGGGCAAAACTGCGTTGGGTGACGCTTTTGGTCCCGGTGCCCACGGTTCCACCTTTGGGGGTAACAAAGTCGCGTTGGCTGCAGCGCGTGCCGTGCTGCAGCAACTGACCCCAACGATGTTGGCCGGCGTGCGAAGCAAGGCCGATACGCTGTGGAATGAGCTCGACACCGCCGTGGCTAATTTGTCTGTGGTGACGGGCGTGACGGGGCGTGGTTTGATGGTCGGCATTCATCTGAAAGCAGAGTTACCCGTGAACACGGTGCTGGCTAAACTGCGGCAGCAGGGAATGCTGGCGCTGTCCGCCAAGCATAATACTTTGCGGCTATTACCCCCGTTAATCATGTCGGAGGCCGACCTGGAGCGCGGCGTGGATATGATTCGTAACGCGATAATGTTCGCAACCAACGACTAATTGTCGTCGCGACCGTGGCATTTTTGTGCAAAGAGGGACGTGTTGTCGGTGCTCCCGTGATATCATGGTTCTATTAGAATGAATCTGGGGGAAACACAACATGGCACGCAAGCGCAAGACGCGAGTACGCAAAAGTCAGATTGGTGGGGTGCTGGCGGTAATTGTCATTGCCCTACTGGGGTTATACCGGACCGGCGCACTGGATGGTGTTATGGACCGCGTGGGCATTACCCAAAGCATTACCGCCAAGACTAGTGGCAATAACGCGGTTGACCAAGATGCGTACAAGCAACTTACTCAGCTCACCTTTAGTTCCGGATCGGCACCAGTTGTTCAGGTGAATGGCGGTAAGAGCACACTGACTGCCAGTACCTGGCAGAGCAGTCACATTGACTATGGCAACTTGGACCGGCTCAACCGCACAACTACGGCGACTGCGTATTTGAGTAAGGACAATCTGGGTAAAAGTGAGGGCCGTCCCAGTCAGGAGTGGACTCCCACCGGCTGGCATTATAATCGTAGTGGCCAGACGGAAATCTACAATCGTGGGCACCTGATTGCTTACACGTTAACCTTTAACATTAATAGTGATGGTAAGCACGAACAGGGGGCGGAGGGCAGTTCTGACAACCCGAAGAACCTGGCCACACAATCGGCGTACTCCAACCAGGTGCTGATGCAGATCTATGAGGGTAAAGTTCGCCAAGCGTTGGTTGACGGGAAACAGGTTATTTATCAGGTGACGACAGTTTTCCGCGGGGATGAATTAATGCCGCGGGGCTACTGGGCGCAGGCAATTTCAACTGATGGTACGGTGAATTTCAACGTGTATATTTATAACGTTCAGCCTGGCTATCAGTTTAATTATACTGACGGTAGCGCACAGGCGGATTCAGCCATGAAGGTTGATGAATCCGGTTTGGACAATTAGATTATTTGCAACAAACAAAATGCCGCAACGCGTGCAACTACCAGTAGGGGTTGGTAGTCGCACGCGTTGCGGCATTTGTTGTAATTTTGGCGCTTAATTAGTAAACTTCACCGTTCTTCTCGGCGCCATTAACGACTTTAGCGGGCAGCTTCAGGCCAATCTTTTTGGCTTCGGCTTTGTTGATTACGTAGTGGCCCTTAGTCACCATCTTGACTGGGTAGGTGGCAGGGTTCTTACCCTTCAGCACCTTGCCGGCCATCTTCCCGGCTTCTTCACCCAGCTTGAATTGGCTCACGGCGTATGCCGCCACGCCGCCGTCTTTGACCATCGTGTTGGCAGCAGGAATCACGGGTACCTTTTCATTGTTGGCAGTGTTCACGAGTGTTTTCATGGCCGCGGCGACACCATTATCTTGTGGGGCGTAGATGACGTCGGACTCGCTGGCCATCTTGCTAGCGACCTGTTGCATATCGTTGGTATTCGTAATCGAGTACAGCTTGTACTTCAGGCCTTCCTTCTTGCACAAGGCGGCCATTCGTTTGGCGTTGAAGGTGCCACCGTGGTCGGAAGTAGTGTAAATAATTCCGATTTGCTTAGGCTTTGGCACGATGGCCTTGATCAGGTTGAGGTGTTGTTTAATTGGTGAATCGCCGGAGGTACCGGTGATGTTGCCACCGGGACGCTTGTTGGATTTCACCAGTTTCCCGCCAACGGGGTCGGTAATACCGGCCAAGATAACGGGGTGCTTGCCGTTTGCGGCGGTGGCCAATCCCTGAGCGGCAGCGGTAGCGATACCGACGGTCAGGTCGACGTTTTGACTTTCAAAGCGATCGCTCATGGTTTTGATGTTACTCTGGTCGCCCTGGGCGTTTTGGAAAACAATTTTGACTTTTTTACCCTTGTAGCCCTCTTCGGCCAGTCCCTTGACTACACCTTTGTGGATTTCATCGAGGGCGGGGTGTTCAAGCTGTTGCAGGATGCCGACCTTGGGCACGCTAGCGGCTTTAACGGACTGGGCTTGGGGACCACGAACGCTGATCAGGGCGGCGGTGGCGAGGGTGGCAACGGTGAGTAGTGCGGTATAAATCTTCTTCATAAATATTTCCTCCATTGGTGGGGGTGGACACCCCACGAGCTGTGTGACTGGTTGAGTGGGTACAAAAAAGGGGCAAACCAGCAGTTACTCTGGTTTGCCCCTAGTTAGTTGGGCCGCCAAAGTCTGCCGCGGATTCCGCGGACAGGCTTGTGCGTATATCACACAAAAGTTGCCGGCGCGGATACAATCCTGTTTGCCAGGTTGTATCCGTCCGAAACGAATACAACCGACTAGCGCCAGCTTTGCCATGATTGGTTTAGTGAACTTTGTGTGAAAATACTCATTTTGGCGTCCTCCTCTGTCATTTGTTGGTGTAAGTATAGCCATGGAGTTTTAAGGTTGTCAAGGGGAAATTTGAGAGAGAGCGGAGCAGGCCGTTTAGAAAGCAGAGTATAAGGGGTCCCAACCGAAAGGCCCGGTTTTGGCCTTTTGGTTGGGACCCCTTATACGTCGCTTTCTGGCCTGCGCAGCTCGTTTCCATACGCACGACTAACGCGGGATCGCTGTAGCATTCTCCGCGATTGAGCGCTAGTGGGCTTGGCCTTTTGGTTGGAGTACCTTATGTGGCGTCTTCTGACCCGCGCAGCTCGTTTTAATAAGCAAGGCTAACGCGGGAGCGCTGTAGTATTTTCGCGATTGAAGCGCTAGTGGGCTTGGCCATTTGGTTGGGACCCCTTATACGTCGCTTTCTGGCCTGCGCAGCTCGTTTTTATACGCACGAGTAAATCGGGCCCACTGCCGCATTCTCCAACACAGTAACAAGTCCGCGCAGCTCGTCTTCTGCCGTAAGTCAAGCGTTGTTCCCGGTATTATCATGTTTTTGGTTTTAATAAGTAAGACTAACGCGGGAGCGCTCTAGCATTCTCCGCAATAGCAACTCCATTGGCACTAGCATACGGCTAAAGCCATTTACAAGTCATCTCCCGTCCTAATCGTTAATCTTCTTCCAATTCCTCCGCCACGCAGACAATCTTCCCGGCCCCGTGGCGGGTGAGAATTAGCTCGTGGGCGGCGATAACACCGGCAAGGGTCATGGGCAACTTTGTGGCAATGGGTAGATGAAATCCGTTGTCATTTGCGCACGCAGAATTGAGCAGCGCAAACGCAGATGGTACGTTCGGACGGGGGCCCGCGCCCACCTGTAGGTAAGTTGCGTTAGGCTTGATGGTTTTATCGACCGTGCTAAACGCCACGCTCACGTACTGGCCATGCCGTTGTAACATCCGCACACCAATCCCGTGATCGTTGCCCCCGGCGCTGGCGTTCACCACGTAGTCCGCCTGGTCGGCAAAGCGGGCTCCCACATCTTCCAGATCGTAATGACCGATTTCACCTGGATTGAAGCTGGCTAGTGTTTCGTGATGATGGCTGTTAGCGATGGCGCTGGTTTTAAGGCCCAAGTACTGGGCAAACTGAAGTACAACGCTACCAACACCACCGGCCGCGCCAATCACCGCAATGGTTTTACCAGCCTCCGTCCGTAATAGGTCGGTGAGGATACTGTAGGCGACCACGGTAGATTGGGGCAGTCCAGCTGCCTCGGCAATTGAAATGGCGTCGGGGATATGCGCAACTTTGCTGGTGCTAGCCCGCACATACTCGCTGTATCCCCCAATGGGGCGGTAATTCATCACGCGGTCGCCCACAGCAAAGTCGCTGACGTTGGGACCGACAGCGGTAATCACGCCGGCAACGTCCACCCCTGGCACAATCGGAAAGTCGAGTGGGCGGTCCTTAGCGGCGGCGCCTGACCGCAACGTTGCGTCGTACGGGTTAATCCCGAATCCCAGCACGTGGATTTGTACCTGACCGTCGTGGGGTTCTGGTGTTGCGGCCTCGATGGTGGTAAATACCTCCGGACCGCCAAATTGGTTAAATCCAAACCGGTTCATGGCTACCTCCTCAATAATTTACGCAAGTGCACTAATGTTTGCTAAATCAAGAATTGCTTCTGGTCGGGTCAGAAAATGGTCGGCCTCGGTAAATCCTGCGAGGTTATGTGCCCCCCAGGTTGCCACGGCGAAGTCCACGTGGGCGGCTTTGGCGGCTTGCATGTCCGTTACAGTGTCCCCGATATACAAGGTGCGCCCGTGATTAGCAGGCAGTTCGGCCAGAGCACGCAGAATGGGATCGGGCGCCGGCTTGGGAGCGATGTCGCTCGCGTAGGTGACGATAGTGTCAAAGTAGTCGTTCAACCCGAACCACGTGAATTCATGCGCCAATTCGGAAGCCGTTTTGGCGGTAATGATACCCATCATGATGCCACGGTGTTGCAGGTGAGCTAGAGTCCGGCGCATATTGGCAAAGACATGGACCTGGGTCTGCCGTTCCTTGGTCAGTTCGGTCCACAACGAGGCTACCTTGTCCTGTTGCGCTGCTGTCAGGCCTAGAGCGGCCAAAGTTTGGTCGCTGGGGATGCCCAATGAGTAGGTTAATTCATCGTGGGTCTTGTGCATACCGACAGTTTGAACCAGCGCGTCCTGTAGCGCACCGATAATAACGTCTTCCGTGTCGATAATGGTGCCGTCGATGTCGAATAAAATGGTCGCATACATAAAAGGTACACCTCCTAGGGCGGTTTTTGAGTTACTGTAACCGCTTACTATCATCATAACCTATCGGACGCGCACCGCCAAGGCTTTCCGGTGGCAACGGCCTAAATTTGGTTAGATTGCGGTAATTGTTGTAGGAGGAGTGATTGTCCACAGACGGCAGCGTCGGATGGGGCGGCGAGAACGCGCGGGTGGAGTTTGGGGTTGCGATTTACGTGTCCTGCGCCGTGATTGCTTCACCCGCACGCTCCAGCCCGTTCCGGGTTTCCCACGGATTTTAGAGCCCGAAAAATGACGTGTATCC